>DYLS01000005.1:0-13184 GCA_020721965.1 Blastopirellula marina
CCCTTGGGCTTGCGCAAACTTTCCCGCGGGTCGGCCAATCAAGAACCACGAACTGCAAGAGAACAAGAAAAGGGGGCAACCATCCAGCCAGGCCGGCTGATCTCAAGGGACCGAATCGCAGGGATAACGGACTTTCGCGGATTGCGCGTGAGACGCGGCCGGTTACTCCTGTAGCGATCGGGCGTGCGAGGCCGACGTTCTCCGAACCCCGATCGCTCATTCGCGATGCTTATTCCAGACGGCTATTCCAGACGGCTATTCCAAATGGCTATTCCAAATGGTTGTTTCAGATGGCTATTCCGGATGGTTGTTCCGGATGCCTATTCCAGGCCGGGGCCAGGGATCTGCTCGCCGCGGATTTGTCGGGCTTGCAGCTCGCGATCGAACGTCCCGTAGAACAAGGCGTTCACGTCCATCCACGTGGCAAGCGACTCGATCTCGTCGCGAGTCAGTTCGACGCCGTAATGCCGCCCTGCGATGATGTCGTCGAACCATCGGCAGGCTCGCGATCCGAAATGATCGGGGAGCGTGGCCGGTTCCGAGTTGCTCGAAGGATGGGCACCTGTCCAGGCGGAGAAGGGCACCCGGCGTGCCAATTGGAGGTAGGCCGCGGTGAAAGCCCCCTCCGGCCGCCCGACCAAAGTCAAACCACCTTCCGTTTTTTCCTCGCCGTGACAATCGAGGCACTTGCGATCCAAAATGGGCTGGACCAGGCGTGGGAAACTGAAGGGTCGGGAGCCTTCCGGCCCAGGCTCGATGGTGGAAGGCTCTCGTCGCAGGGCCATCGGCATTTGCCCCACCGGCGGCGAAAAATGGCGTGGCTCGTGACAGCCCACGCAACCCAGCGTCTCCCCGGGCTGCAAGTACGTGAGCGTTCGCATGGTCTGCACCGCCCGACTGTGCTCGTCCAGGGCCTGGAAAGCGATGGGGATACCAGCGGGGACGGTGAAATAGGCGGAGCCGTCGGGTTCCACCAGCACGGTGCCCAAGACCTGCTTGCCCGGCGAGGCGTTCGCCAGTCCTACCATCGGATCATTGATGTGCGGCGTGGCCTTGGGCAGCACTTGCACGATGCGCAAGCGTGAAATCCGAACCCGGGGGAGCGGCACCCAAGATGCATAAACGTTCTGCACGACCAGCGTCCCGAATCCCGGTGATCGGCCAGCCGCCGCATAAGACCCGGAAGAGGCATCTCCCACCGCCTCTGGCCTGGCCGGGGAGAAGGACACGGGCTGCACCGCCGCCTCTTGCCCCGAGGGCGCCGCCCCAGCGGTCTGAGCTAGCCCGGGGGACGGAGCGGTTCCAGCAGATGGATCCGGTCCATCAGACTGAGCGGGGCCAGCAGATTGATCCGGGCCAGCAGGTTGAGCTGTTTCGGAGGATTGAGCTGCGCCGGCGGGGTGAGCGGTTTCAGTAGACTGATTCGCTTGAACAGGCTGAGCCGTTTCAGCGGGCTGAGGTGTTCCAACAGGCTGAGCGGTGTGAGCTGTTCTAGCTGGCTCGGCAGAAGCCTTTTGCCCATGCGACTCGTCATCGAGCACGGCCAGGTTCATGGGCCGGGGGCGCGGGGCCAGCGGCATGGCCCACAAACTGGAAATCGCGGGATCACGGTGCAACAATTCCTTATTGCCGAAGCGGTCGCACAAATACAGGCCGAACATGGCGGGGGGATTGGGGTCCGGCTCCCCGATCAAACGCTCGAAACTGTAGGCCGCCAAAAAGAAATTCTCGGAAAACGGCCAGGGCGAGCGGTAGCAATGTCCCGGCCAGCGCTGCGCTTCGACGGGGACTTGGATTTGGCTGCGGTCCAGGATGCCCGCCCACCAGGCCTCCTCACGGCTCAGGTTTGCTAGGGGGACTTCGCTCTCGGGGAAGAGGGCATCGGGAGTCAAACGCTCGATCGGGGCTGATCCGTCGCTCCCTCTCGCGGGATCGATCAAGATGATGGACCCGGCGGTCATGGCGTGGTGGGCCGCCGCGGTGGCCATGATGCGATGCGAGCCAGGAACGGGCCGGGCCTCCCACACCCCCACCGGGTTCCAGGTATTGTTTCCGTAGAAGGCCGCCACGCCGGTCCCGTCCGGGCGGGCTGTCCACAGCATCTGATAGAATACGGCGTGACGATCAACGTAGTCCCACCGGGTGTAGATGATCCGGCCATCGTGCAACACGGCGGGGTCCCACTCATGCGTCTCGTGAAACGAAATGGGTCGGGGATTGCTACCGTCCGCCTCCGCCAAGGTCAAGATGTGCACGGGGCACGGCCCCCGGCCGCAGCGGTGATATCCACCCCGCCGTGTAGAAATAAAGATGATGCGGTCGTCCGGCAAGTAGCGGCCTGCAAAGTCGTCGTAAGGCCCGTCCGTCAACTGCCGGATCGAACCATCCCGCCGCGACCACTCGTAGAGGTGATACGCTCGGTCGATGCACCGCTCGCGATCGACCGGGATGGAGGGCACTTCGCAGTACGAAAACAGGACACGATCGCCCTCGTAGGAAACGTCCAGGTGCTGATAGCTCCCCGGGGGGAAATGGGTGTCGAACAATGGCCGACTGGCGAGCGACGCGCCGGGCTGATCCAGCACGAACACCCCTCCCCCAGGGCGTGCTGTGCTCCCCTGGTACTGCGTCAACTGGTGACTGAAGATACTGGGGACCTGCTTGATGAAGACGATCGGGCCTCGATCCACTTCGTCAGCGGTAAACATCAGATCCCGTCGCAAGATGTGCACGGCACGCCACAATTCCCGCCAGGCCGACTCCTCTGCCGCGGGGTTTGCCAGCCGCTGGCTCTCGGCACGCAAATGATCCCATGCGGAGCGAGCCGCCTCGGACAGCGTGCCGCGCTGGTCGAGATATTGGACGAGAGCCGCGGGCCGCCGCTCCAAGTTCTTTACGGCGTCCCGGTATGTCACGGCCTGTCGCGGCGTTTCAATGCCGTCTTGTTTTCGCCAATCCTCCTCCAGTTGGGCCTGCTCGGCTGGGTCGCGGGGATAGGTTGCCGGTATGTCCGCCAACCCCAGGCCGCTCACCACCAGCACCAAAAGCAGCCCGCTTGCGTAATGACAAAAGCGATGGGAATACACTGCGAACATAGCCAGACCCCCTATGCACAAAGATGGCCGGACTCCTTAGGCCCAAACATGGCCGGATTCCTTAGACACATAGAGCGAGCCTTTCATCCCGGGAGATGCCCAACACACCGCCAATCCGCACCCTACCGACCGAGGTAGGCGGACTGCCAACGTCGCCGATGAAAAAGGAGGGCCGGTGTCAGGAATGCCAGGCGAAAACCGCTATTTCTGTGTCCGCAGTTATTGGTTTCTTTGTCCACAAGTATTATGAAAAAGGATTCCGTCGCCCGCAAGCAATAATCGCGCGCGGCTTCCTTGCCCGCCGGGCCTTGCTCCCGGGCAGAAGCGGGCAAGTAGTCCTTATGCCAAGCGAGCAAGCTAGGAAAGCCATCCTTTCGCCAAGCGAGCAGGGCAGGCAAGTCGCCCCTGCGCAAAGCTAGCAAGCTAGGCAAGCCGCGGCATGGGCCGTACAATCGCGGTTTTGCTTCCTCCTGTACAACTGCGCGACGATCCGTGCCAACGTATCGTATGGCTGACATGTCATCGCCCGAACCTCGACGCACGAACCCTGACTTTCCCCGCGTGGGTGGCGTGTGCTACCTGAATGCGGCACCGCTCCTGCGCTATCTTCCGGAATACCTTCCGGTTGAGAACATCGATTACGATCTCCCGAGCCGGCTTGCCGAGCGGATGAGCCGGGGGGAATTGGACGTGGCAATCGTCCCGTCGTTCCACGCCTTCCGCGATCCGCAGTCGGTCGTGCTTTCTGATGCCTGTATTGCTGCGCAGGATGTGGCACGGAGCGTCATCTTGTTCAGCCGCGTACCACTGGAGCAGATTCGGAGCCTGGCCTTGGACGCCGGGTCGCGTAGCAGCGCGGCGCTGGTACGGATTCTGCTGGCCGAATTGCATCAGACGCGGCCTCGGACGCGACAGCTCCCGCTGGACGAAGACCTGGATACCAGTCCGGACGACGCCGTGCTGCTGATCGGGGATCGCGCCATGGTATCGCGTCCCTCCCGATTCCCGCAGGTTTGGGACGTGGGCGCGATGTGGCACCAGTGGACGGGGCTGCCGTTTGTCTTTGCCCTGTGGATCGTGCGGCCGGGGGTGGATTCCGCCTACTGGGGGCCGCGATTTGCCTCTGCCCGGGATCGCGGCGTGGCTCGACTTCACGAGATTGCGGCGGAGGCGGCGGAAAATTTGGGCCTCCCCTTTCCGACTTGCTATGATTATCTGAGTCGGAACCTTCATTTTCACTTGGGTAGCGAGGAAAAGACCGCCCTGGAACTTTTTGGGCGGCTCTTGCAAAAACATGGCTTTGTACCGACCGGAGTCCACCTTGTCTACGATTGCGCGAATACTTGATAAGGGCGTGGCGGGATGCCGCCTGACGGAGGAAGAAGCCCTGACGCTCCTCCGTGATTGCGAGGACCTGGCCGCCTTAGGGGAGGCCGCGGATGCCGTCTGCCGTCGTTTGCACCCTGAGCCATACCGAACCTATAACATCGATCGCAACATCAATTACACCAATATCTGCGTGGCGGGGTGCAAGTTCTGCGCCTTCGCCCGACGGCCAGGCCACGAGGAGGGCTACGTCCTCGATGAAGACGTCCTCTTCGCCAAGATCGCCGAGACCGTCGAGCTGGGCGGCGACCAAATCTTGCTGCAAGGCGGCCTCAACCCAAAGCTTCCGCTAAGCTGGTACGAGGATCTGCTGCGAGCGATCAAGTCACGATTCCCTCAAATCAATATTCACGGCTTCAGCCCGCCCGAAATCTATTTCTTCGCCCGGCTCTCCAAACTTTCCATCCAGCAGGTGCTGGAACGGCTTCGGGAGGCCGGTTTGGGCAGCCTTCCTGGAGGGGGGGCCGAAATCCTCGTCGATCGGGTCCGCCGCAACCTGGCAGCCGGAAAGGTCAACGCCGATAACTGGCTGGAGGTCTGCCGAACCTGGCACCGTTTGGGGGGACGCGGTTCGGCCACCATGATGTTCGGCCACATCGAGACCCTCGATGAGCGGATCGAGCACCTCCGCCGACTGCGGGAATTGCAGGACGAGACCGGCGGCTTTACCGCCTTCATCTGCTGGACCTTTCAGCCCAAATACACGGAGCTGGCGCACATCTCCAAATTGGGGGCCGTTGCCTACCTGCGGATGCTAGCCGTGGCGCGGCTGTATCTCGATAACTTCCCCAATCTCCAGGCCAGTTGGGTCACACAGGGGTCGCAGATCGGGCAACTTTCGCTTCGGTTCGGCGCTAACGATATGGGCAGCCTGATGATCGAGGAGAACGTCGTCGCGGCGGCGGGCACGCAGTTCCGGACCAGCGAGCGGGAGTTGCGGGCCTTGATCGAGCAAGCCGGCTATCAACCCCGGCGACGCAATGTCCATTACGAGCTGCTGGAAGTGTGAACGAGCTTCCCTTTCCTCCGATCTTTCTACAGCGATTGGCTGCCATCGTGCCGGTTGAACGCCTCCCCGGGGTGCTCCGCTCGCTGGTGGAGCCTAAACGGGTGGGGTTTCGCATCAACCTTCTGCGGGCGGAGTGGCAGGCCGTGGAGCAGGCACTGCGGCGGGAAGACATCCCTTTCGAGCCCGTCGCCTGGATACCCCACGCTTATACCGCACCACCCGAGGCCCGGTCTCGACTCGCCCGATCCCCGCTTTTTGCCAGTGGCGGGATTTGCCTGCAAAACCTCTCCAGCATGGCGGCCGTGCTGGCCCTCGACCCCAAACCCGGGGAAGAGGTCCTGGACCTGGCCGCTGCGCCGGGCGGCAAGACCCTGCTCTTGGCCCAGCAGATGGAGAATCGCGGTCGCATTGCTGCCGTGGAAGTCATTCGCCAGCGGCTGTATAAGATGCAGGCCGTGCTCAAGACGGGCGGAGCCGCCATCGTGCAAGCCTACTTGGCCGATGGCCGCGCCATCGGCCGCAAGACGCCCGAACGGTTCGATCGCGTCCTGCTGGACGCTCCCTGCTCGGGCGAAAGCCGGTTTCATGCCGACGCCCCCGACTCCTTCGCCCGATGGTCCCAACGAAAACTGGCCGAGTGCTCCCGCAAGCAGGTCGGCCTGCTGCGCTCCGCGCTGGACGCGGCGAAGGTCGGGGGAATCGTCTTGTACTGCACCTGTTCCTTCGCGTCGGAAGAGAACGAGGCCGTCGTCCAGTCCGCCTTAGACACGTTCGGAGAGGCGGTGGAGCTTGAACCGATCCCGCTCCCGATCGAGAATCTCCAGCCCGGACTGACCCGCTGGGGTCCTCGGGAGTTTCATCCTGCCCTCGCCGCGGCAGTGCGAATTCTACCGACGGATGAGATGGACGGCTTTTTCCTCTGCCGGATTCGTAAGATTTCGGGAGTCCGTGGGCGCCGTCCCTCCCGTTGTCGTGATCGCCGCCCCGGCAGGGTATGATGGAATCAAGGCCTGGGTTGTCGGCGAACGTGAAAGTCGCCGACGGATACCGGAGTCGTGGACGAATACTAAAGCCGTCGGCGAATACCAAAGTTGCCGGCGCGTGTCATCGTTGTCGGTGAAAATCAAGGTCGTCCGCGAGTATTAGAATCTCCGTGCCGATTCGGCGCGGGCCTTGGCCGCAATCCAAGACGAAGTCCTGCTACGGAACCGACATCATGGAGCAAGTCAGGTCCCATTCGATCCCCAGCCACGCCGGATCGCGAATGACGGCAGCCGCCGCGGGCGTTTGGGCGGCGGTGCTGCTAAGTCTCGTGACGTGGAGTTTTTGGGCCGACTTTCGCGACGTGGCCGTGGCCTGGCAGGGGCCGCAGTACTCTCACGGTCTGATTGTCCCGGTGGCCGCCGTCCTGCTGATATGGTATCGGCGGCACACCATCGCAGGCGGGTTGTTGCCGCGCGATTGGGCCGAATGGTGGGCTGTGCTGGTATTTCTCGGCCTCTTGCTCGCGGCGGGCCTGGTTTATGCCCGATCCGCCTCTCCGGCGGTTCATCAGGCCGAAGGTCATACGGCAATCGCGGCAAGATACGACGCGTCCCTGGCCGGTACGGTGGCGGGGCTATTGTACGCCGCTGCCCTGATCGAAGGTGCAGCGATGGCCATTTGGAGTGGGCTGCGTCAGGCCCCGCACGCGGCAGGCGGGGACCAGTCTGACGGCGAGGATCCAGCGCCCCACGGCAGCAACCAGGCATCCCGAAGTGCCGCGTCGCCCCATCCAGGTGCGACGATCGGGGGCACCGGGGGCCAGGCTTCTTCGTCCCGGCAGGACTCCGCCTCGACCGGCCGCCAATTCGTCGCCCTGGAGGCGGAGACCTCGCCGCGAAGCGGCACACCGTGGGGATCGCTGCTCGCCCTGGGGTTGATCGGCCTGGGACTGATGTTGCGGCTGGCTTTCGGCTACTTCGGCCTGGACGTGCCCGGCATGTACGCCTTCGTGCCGATTGCCATCGGCGTGTTGTGGTTCTTGGCGGGACCGAGCGCCTGGCGGCGCCTTCTTCCCGCCGCCGTCTTGCTGCCGTTCATGTTCCCGCTGCCTTTCAGCGTGGAACAAGCCGCGCTCGTCCCTCTGCAAACCCTGGCGGCCAAGAGCGGGACGTATGCCCTGCAAACCCTGGGCTTCGAGGCCTCCAACGAGGGCGGCAATTTCATCCGTCTGGAGGATTACCGCTTGGGCGTCGTGGAGCAATGCAGCGGCCTGCGGATGGCCACCGTGCTGACGGCCTTGGTGCTCGTGTACGTTTTTCTGGTGCGAATCCCCCTCTGGCAATCGATCGTCCTGGTGGTGGCGGCGGTGCCCATCGCCGTGGCCGTCAACTTCCTTCGCATCACCATCACCGGCGTGTTTTACGTGTATGCGGGACGTGAATTGGCGGAGCACGTCTTCCACGATTGGGCAGGCTACCTCATGCCGCCCGTCGCCATCCTCCTCGTGGCGTTGCTCCAGTGGCTACTGGACCAACTGTTCTACGTCGATCTCGACCCCGACGTACCGCTTGCGAGGCGACATACGACCGCCTCCAAAACCGCTGCGGATTGAATGGGTCATCCCGATCGAGCGCAAGGAGAGGACGCCGGCTTGCCGCTCACCCCTGCTGCGAATCGTGCGCGGCCGGGGCGATCGGGCCAGACAACGCAAATCCGCACTGTCGCCATGCCTCGTAAAGCGTTACTCCCACGCTGACGGATAGATTCAGACTCCGCACCGAACCGCCGATCGGGATGCGCACAAGAGACTGGCGATGTGCCTCTAACAAGCTCGGCGGCAAGCCCCGCGACTCGCTGCCGAAAACGAAAACGTCACCCGGCCGATAGGCAGGCTCGGCATACGATCGGCTAGCCGTTTTGGTCAGGAACCAAAAGCGGTGACCAGAGAGGCGATGCTGGAGGATATCCCAATTGTCCACCGCTTCCCAGGTCAAGTATTGCCAATAATCCAAGCCGGAGCGTTTGAGATGCCGATCGGTGATGCGGAACCCCAAGGGGCGAATCAGCCACAGCTTGGCCCCCACGGCCACGCAGGTCCGCCCAACCGCCCCTGTGTTGTGTGGGATTTCGGGCTGAAAAAGGACCACGTGAAACATGGATGCATCCCTTCGACGCTCGCTGAAGTGGGCGGCTAGACCGCGCATCTGATCTCGCAGGCGAGGAAAATGAGGCGATCCCCGATAGGCCGCGGCTCGGTCGTCTTCTGACTAACGATTCGGTCCCCTTCCGACTAACGATTCGGTCGTCCGCAGACCAACGATGACGATGGAGAAAATTGGAGAATGCTGTATAATATCGAAAATCACTGTCAGGCGCCGAGGGGCCACATTCCCTGGGGAGGCCATCACAGAGAATCGCGGTGCCCTGCCGCGACGGTCGGCTACCCCGGGGGAAGGTAAGAACCCGGCCTGGCAATGCTGGATCGCCGTGAAATCGGGGCGGTGCGCGAATCGAGATCGGGAATGGCCGGGCGAAATGGCTTGACCATCTGGCAATCGTAACCGTTCACGACGGAGCTATCACGGAAAAGAATTTGTGAAACAACGAGGGTTTCCAGAGGTTCCTTGAGAGAGGAACGGAGTGTTATTTCGACGAGCGCAGCAGTGTCATTTCAATGATCGCCAGCGAGGAGAAATCTTAACCCCTATCGACAAGATTTCTCGCTTCAAGAGATTTCTCGCGTCGCTCGAAATGACAAGAGGACAAGCCAGTTTGCAGTGACGAGAACCCCTGCGAACGACTTTTGGCAAACAGAAGATCAAGCGGAATGTCCGGCGGCCGGCGCTGCCCTGGCGCTCCTGCCAGGCGACGGATCGCAATAGTGCTAAAGTGCAGGTTCGTTTGCTGGGCGTAACATCGTGTGGTGATGGGGCACATCGCCTCGCAACGTTTGCTGGTCGCCTCGCAAGATATGCTCGGCACGCCATGCGATCAAGCGGACCTTGCGTTGCAGGATGAGGAGAGCGACCGATCAAAAGCGACCGCTCGCAAGGGTGGGCAATGGATCGCGGTAGGGGGGCGGCGGGTCACAACATGCGGCGGGCGTATCGCAACCAAGAGTGGAAAAACGGAGGGTTTGCGCAAGAAAGGCTTGCACAATAAAAAAGAAGGGTCTCTGCTCGCCGGGGCAGAAACCCTTGGGTCGGCCGCTCCTCGGCTCCTACGATGCGTTGAGATATCCAGAAACCGTGTAGACCCAGCAGCCATATTGTTAGCTATCGGAGATTTGCCGGGCGCTCTTTAATCGAGGCGAGTCCATCGTCACAGCTACCCGCAGCGCGACGTGCCGCGACTTGCAGGGATTGCACGCCGCTCCCCAAATCCGTCACACCCAAGAGACTTTGATCAGCCCCATGAATCGAGTCGCCAAGCTTGCTTTAGAAGATGGAACCGTATTCGCCGGCCTGTCCTTTGGTGCCCAAGGGGAGGTCGCGGGCGAGGTCTGCTTCAATACGTCGATGACGGGCTACCAAGAGATTCTCACCGACCCCAGCTATCGCGGCCAGATCGTCGCAATGACTTATCCGGAGATCGGCAACTACGGCGTCAATGAAGAGGACTTCGAGAGCTGGCGGCCGCATCTGGCCGGCTTCGTCGTCCGAAACCTCAGTGGCTCGGTGAGCAACTTTCGCGCACAAGGCGACCTGGACGCCTTTTTGAAACGGTACGATATCCTTGGCATCCGCGCCATCGACACCCGGGCGATGGTGCGGCGGATTCGCATCCACGGAGCCATGCGGGGCGTGCTTTCCACGGAGGACTTGGACGACGCCTCGCTGGTGGCAAAGGCCAAGGCCGCGCCGGGATTGGTGGGCCGCGACCTGGTCCGCGAGGTCCTGCCGTCCGCGGCATTCGCGTGGGACAGGCCGCTCAGTTCCTGGACCAGGCTGGAAGGGGTGGTTCGCGAACAACTCGCGCCCGACACGCCCCACATCGTGGCCATGGATTTCGGCATGAAATACAACATCGCGCGGCACCTGTTCGACATCGGCTGTCGCGTGACCGTTGTGCCCGGCACGGCCTCCGCCGACGAGGTGCTCGCGCTCCAGCCGGACGGACTGTTCCTCTCGAATGGGCCGGGCGACCCGGATCCAATCCGCTATGCCCAGCAGACGATCCGCCGATTGCACGACCGCTTGCCGGTCTTCGGCATCTGTCTCGGTCACCAGTTATTGGCGCTGGCACTGGGCGCGAAGACGTTCAAACTCAAATTCGGCCACCGCGGCGCCAACCAGCCCGTGCTGAACCACGCCACGGGCCGAGTGGAGATCACTTGCCAGAATCACGGATTTGCGGTCGATCCGGAGACCTTGCCGCCCGAATTGGAAGTCACGCATATCAACCTCAACGATGGAACGGTCGAGGGCTTGCGGCACCGGTCGCTACCGGTTTTCAGCGTGCAATATCACCCGGAAGCCTCCGCCGGGCCGCACGACAGCCATTACCTGTTCCAGCGATTCCGCGACGCCATCGAGGCATACCGCGTGGGGGCGACGCGGGCTTGAAACGGGTCGCTTTAGCGCAACCCTTGTCTCACGTTCCATCTTCAAGGGCGCCGCGCTGCCGCACAGAAAACCAATGAAAAAAGGTGCTTGAATGAACCTGCATATCCTATTCACGATCGTTATGGGAGACCTGCTGCTTTTGGCAGGTCTGGCTGCTTTCTTTCTCACCGGATCCTCGCACTTTACCGCCTTGATCCCCGCCGCGTTCGGCCTGGTGATACAAACCTTGGCCGTGCTTGCTTGGCAGCTCCGCGACTATCAGCGGCCGATGATGCTGGCCGTCATGATTGTCGCCGTCTTGGGTTTGGCTGCCGCGATTTCTCGTCCGATCATGAAGTTGGCGGCTGGTGATTCGCTCGTCTGGAACGCCGCCACGATCTCGCAGGCGGTCATGGCGATCGGCTGCGCGGCGGTGATCGTGGCCGCCGTGTTGCAATTCCTCTCGCAGCCGGGGAGACCCTGATCCCGCAGGATGGGCCCCGGCCCTTGATGGCCAGCAAGACGATGGTCGGCAGGACCACGGACCGCGGTTGGTGTTGCGCACTGGACTGCTCCGTCATGCCCCTCCACGTGCATCGTCCCCGCTAATTGCGTCGTCGGGAGACAGAGTTTGATTTCAGAACTTCGCCCCGGCCTTGGGGGGGCATACCACCCAAAGCAGGATGATGCGTCGCCGGGAGACAGGGTTCGATTGCAGACGTCCGACAGACCAGCCTGGACCGACTTTTTTTACTGGGCCTTTTCAACTTGGGTTCACAAGCTCCCCCGTCCCTGGGGAGATGGTAGGGTGAAGGCAGTTTCCCAGGGAAACGCCTTCCTTGTTTTCCTGGAGTGCCCAGCACTCCAGTTTGTCGCAATCTCTCAGAGGAATATCTAGCAGCTTCCAAAAGTTTAGTCATTCGTTTGCGATGTTGCGTTACGTCGGCAGCGAAGACACTGCTGTCCCTCCGCGCCGGTCATGGCGGTCCTAGCCGGCCATTGCAGTCCTATCAAAATCGAACGCGGTTTGTCGGCTCGCATCTGCCTGCGCACCCTTCTTGGGTGTTTCGACTATACATGGCAGGGGAGGCATATCCTACTCCTGCCAAGGGGACGATCTTTTCGCAAATGTTTCATCAAGTTTTGCCCCACGACAGACGATAAAGAATCGCCGGCGTGCCAGGGGGGAAGGCCGTCCAGAATTGCCCAATGTCGTGAGGAGATGGTCATGCCTCCCCGCGGACTCCTGGTCCCTGTGCAAAAGTCCATCAAGAGCCTCTTCCGCAGGCTGGGCTACGAAATCCATCGCATCCCGCCGCACGATCCCTCGGCCCCGTACGAGCCGATTCGCCCGCGTGCCACCTATGCCCCGTGGCGGCAGGACCGGGACTTTTTGCAAATCTATCGCCAGGTTCAAGACCGAACGCTCGTGGACGTTTACCGCCTGTGGGAATTGTGGACGCTGGTGGAGCAGGCGGCCAAAGTAGGCGGCGACGTGCTCGAGATCGGCGTATGGCGCGGCGGGAGTGGCACGCTGATCGCCCGCCGGGCCGCAGACTGCGGCTTGGAAGGATCGGTGTATTTGTGCGACACGTTTCGCGGGGTCGTCAAGGCGGCCGACCAGGATTCCGCCTATCGCGGGGGAGAACACGCCGACACCTCGCAAGCAGAGGTCCGCCGGTTTCTAGATCAGCTCGGTTTGCATCGCGCCGTCCTGCTGCCGGGTATCTTCCCCGATGAGACCGGGGACCGGATATCGGACCGGCGTTTCGCCCTTTGCCACATCGACGTAGACACCTATCAATCGGCGGCAGATATCTTGGACTGGGTCTGGCCTCGCCTAAACCTGGGCGGGATGGTCGTGTACGACGACTATGGATTTTCCGTCTGCGGCGGCGTCACCCGGCATGTCGAAGAACAACGGCGGCGCGCGGGATGCCTTGTATTCCACAACCTCAATGGCCACGCCGTCTTGATCAAGACGGCCGAGCTGGCGGCGGGCGAGCTTTGTCCGGGAAATACCAGGATCGCCTTTACGCGATGCGCGGCGTGAGACCTCCGGGGAACGCGGTGGCCCGTACCTCCCCATACCAGTCGCCTTTACGCGCTGTGCGGCGTGAGACTGCCAGGCCGCTTGCACGCTTCCCCTCGGAACGGCGTCCGCGG
>DYLS01000005.1:13284-41407 GCA_020721965.1 Blastopirellula marina
GCGGCGTGAGACTGCCAGGCCGCTTGCACGCTTCCCCTCGGAACGGCGTCCGCGGATCGATCTCACCTGTCCCCCGTCGCGAGCCTACCTGCTTTCAGGTCCTCGCTTGCCCATCTTGAGGTCCGTGCTTACCTGTCTTCGGGTCCGCGCCTGGCTGTCTTCGGGGCCGTGCTTGCCCATCTTTCGGTCCGCGATTGCCTATGTTCCGGCGACAGCGTGGCGAAGCACTTTGCGAACCGCCTCAGCCACGGTTCGCATGTCCTCTTCTCGCAATGTGGGATGCACCAGCAGCATGATGCTGGTCTCGCCCAATTCTCGCGCCACCCGCAGGCGCTCGGGGGGGCCGAGATGGCGATCCCGGAACAGCTTTTCCAAATAGATTTCGGGGCAAATACCGGTCCCGCATGGGACGTTTTCGGCTTGCAGTGCGGCCAGGATGCGATCGCGATCCCAGCCGGACCGCAACTGGTCGGGTCGCACAAAGAGATAGAACTTGTAATATGCGTGGCGCACGTGCTGTGGGGGGATCGGGATACGCAGGCCGGGATGCGGTGCCAATTCCGCGGCCAGAATCTCCGCGTTGCGCCGCCGTTGTTCGACCCAGGCTTCCAGCTTGCGGAGGATCACGCGCCCCACCGCCGCCTGGAATTCGGTCATTCGGGCATTCGTCCCCACATCATCGTGGACCCAGCGAAATTGGGTACCGGTCGCGGCAGTGTGCATGGCGTCGTAGTTTTTGCCGTGGTCCTTGAAGCTCCATATCCGGCGGTAGAGCTGGGGATCGTTGGTGGTCACCATGCCACCCTCTCCCGCGGTAGTCATGATCTTGTCTTGACAAAACGAGAAGGCCGCCACATCCCCCCAGGAACCGACGGGCTGCCCGCGATACCGCGCGCCGTCGGCCTGGGCGCAATCTTCGATCACGGCCACGCCATGCTGCCGGCAGAGCGCGACAATCGCATCCATCTGGCAGGGCCAGCCAGCCAGGTGCACGGCGATGACGGCCCGCGTTCGCGGCGTGAGAACCGCCTGCACGGTTTCGGCCGTGATGTTCTGGCTATCGCGGTCGACATCCGCAAAGATGGGCCTGGCCCCGCGGAACAGGACGCAACTGGCGGAGGCCACAAAGCTGCGGCTGGTGACCACCACATCGTCTCCCGGCCCGACACCAAGGGCGGCCAGGGCCGCCTCCAGGGCGACCGTGCCGTTGGAAACGGCTACAGCATAGCGGCAGCCAGCCGCCTGGGCGAATTCCTGCTCGAAGTGCCGCGTCTGCTCGCCCGTCCAGTAATTCACCCGCCCGCTCCGCAGCACCTCGACCGCGGCGGCGATCTCCTCTTCTTCAAAGACAGGCCAAGGCGGCAGGGGGTGGCTTACGGCCGGTGAACCTCCCTGGATGGCCAGGCACCCGGTATCTTGTTCCGTCGAGTAAGGAACCGACATCGTGGACCCGCTCTCTTCAAACACAAAGGTGGCATGCTCCCTGGCAACCAAACACGTCGCACGTATCACGCGGCCGGCCGGATCAGGTTCGAGCGCCGCACAGGCTGGCGATAGAGGGGAAAATAGTCGTCCGCCTCCGGCTCCCCTCCGGCCTCCCGCCGACGAGCCACCAAATTCTGGTACAAGCCGGGCTGGACCACACAGCGGACCACGCGATAGGTCCACCGCAGGTCCGAAAAGCCGGCCTTGAATTGAAACAGCGAATCGTGCCGGGCACCCACTCCGCCCCCCAAGTGCAACCAGCGAAAGCCGTTCTCCATCCCCCAACGCCGAGTGGTATCCAGAAGCAGCTTGACGGCCGGGGCAGTGAGCGGCCGTGCCGTCGGATCGCTGCCGCTGAGGTGGTACTGGAGGATGCGTCCGCACTGGAAGAACAAGGCGGCGGCCAAGGGCCGGTCTTCCGATTTGGCCAGAAACAGTGTCACGCGGTTCCCCAAATGATGTCGCAACCCTTGGTAGTAGGCGTCGGGGAAAAAGTATTCGGGAGCGGCGTCCAAGGCCCGCATCGTCATCTCGTACAGAGATCGGAAGGTCGCGATCTCTTCCAGCGTGGGGTCCTCCTCCACCTGGATACCCAATTTTCGGGCCAGGCGAATGTCGCTGCGGTGGCCGTGGCGCATCGCGCGCATCTGCGCCTCATCGTCCTGGTCCAGGTCCACAGCCACAGTGTAACCGAGCCGCCGCACATCGCCCAGCCCCGCCCACAGCCAGTCGGTATCCCAAAATGGGTGCTGCCGTACGAAGAGCGATACGATTCCCATGGCGGCCAACGTCTCGCGCAGCGCCTGTTGCCATTCATCGCGGAAGGTATCGGCCTCACGTGCCCCAGGGGAAATGTTCGTAATCAGCCCCGGATAACCATATACAGACGTCGCGTCGCAGGCTTGCACTCCCTGCAATCCTGGCACATCTTGTAGAGAGCGCACCAAAAACGGCAAGACCGCGAGGTGGTCACCCCGTCGAAAGCAGAAAAGATACGGCTCTTCGTTTGCGACGGCCTTGTACAGCAAGTGGTAGTGGCACAGGTGATACACGTCGTATCCCCCGCAATCGACCAAGGCGCGGTCCCATTGCTGACAATCGTGAACCCGAATCAATTGAGCGCCGTGTGTGCTTGCCACGCTCTTGTGCCTTTCGATGGGAGATTGCGTATCGTGGGAGTTTTTGTTGCGACGATCATGCGGCGGCTTTTCGGGTCTCGCAGAGACCGCCGGCGAGGTCCAGCAAAAGCTCCTCGACCACGTCCGTGCAGCGGATGGCGTCGAATTGCGACCTTCCCAGCCGTAGGGCGCGTTGGCCTGCCTCCCGCAGGGCGGTACGGTTGCCCAGGACCTCCGCCATCAGGCGCGCTGCTGCCGCGAAATCGGAGGCCGGAAGGACCAGGCCGCACGCGTGCTGCCGAATCAGGTCGGCCAGCCAGCCCTCGTGATTGATGGCCACCGCGCGACCCGCCGCCAAGGCGTCAAAAAATTTGTTCGCGCAATTGGCGTGCAAGGCGGGGATGTCGCGAACGGTGGACATGACGATATCCGCCGCCGAAAAAATGCGGGGAATCTCGTGCTTGGTCACCGGCGGACGGATGAAAACCGTATCGTTCAATAGGCCGAGTTGCCGGGCAGCGTTCTCCACCAATTCCGCCTCCCGCCCCTGACCTACCAGCAGAAAGCGTGCTTCCGGCACCAGCGGTCTCACCGCCTCCGCCAGCCGAACGATGTAACGGCAGTCGTTTACCAACCCGAACGTCCCCGCGTATAGCACCAGGGGACGATCCTGCAACCAAGGGTTCTCGTCGCGGAACTGCCGCCCCGCGGACTCGGGGACCTGGAATCGCGCGAAATCGCATGCGTTCGGCACCACTCGGAGGCGTTCCCTGGGATAGCCTGTTGCCGCCACGCCGTCGGCCATCATCGGCGACCTGGCAACGACGTACGCTGCATTCCGATAGGCGAATCGTTCCAAGGCTCGAGCCGCCCAAATCGACCACGGGGTTGTGAGTGCACCAAGGGCGATGGGTACCTCAGGCCAGAGATCGCGGACCTCGAAGATCATCGGCACGCGGAATCGCCGAGCCAGGGCCACGCCGGGCAGGGCAATCGTCAGGGGTGTGCTGCAAGCATACACCACATCGAACGGGGCGACCTTCTTCCCGTACATCGCCGCCCTGAGACCGAATTGCGTAAACGCCAGCAAACGCCGCCCGTAGCCCATCCGGTTGGAATATGGGATCGGGCACCAGTGAATCCGCAGGCCGTCCTCTTCCGTGCGATACCAACTGCCGCGGTGGCCGCTTTGATCGGTGGTCAACACGTCCACCGTGTGCCCCCGGCGGACCAGTTCCCGGGTCATCACAAAGGGGAACGTCGAAGTCGCCTGCCGCGGCGTCGCAAAGTGCTGATCCAGATACAATACCCGCATCACAGAACCTTCGAGAGTATGCTGCCGTAGTCGGTTTGAAATGGCGATGGCGGAAAGCCTCGCCCACGTAGCCTGGAGCGATTACGGGCTGACTGGGCCATCATCGGATCCGCTGACGGCCAGGGGGATAGCGACGGCCGCCGCGACCAGACCGCCGATGACCACCGTGTCCGAGCTGAGAAGCTCCCCCACCCGGCGCTGCCCTCGAACTGTCAGATCGCCGGCGACGACCAACAGCGCGGACCGGGCCTTTGGGGGTGCGGCTTCTTTTTCCCACAGCCGCACCACCTGCCCAAGACGGTCGATCCGGACCTCGTAAAGGCCGCCCGACAGGCGCCCACTGGCAAAACGTCCCTGGTCATCCGTCATCACACGCACGGGCACGGCTTTGGGCTGGAGTCTCCGCAGTGTCAGCTCCCGCCGTCCCAGCGGCACGCCATCTCCGTCCACCAAAAGCCCATTCAGCCGCCCTTCCGCATCCAGGCGTATGTCCGCAATCCGATGGGTCTTGGCCGGGCCTGACACCGCCGACGGCGCCGCCATCAACTCGCCCGACGACGGGGCCGAAGTGGGAGGTGCGGCGAAACCGGGAACCATCCATGCGAGTAAGACCACTGGGCAAATCACCCTTTGTGCCCACAACCGCCATCTCACCATTGCACAACTCCTATACCGCGGTTCCAATTTGCTGAATCACGATTCGGGAACACGAACCCCTTCTCGCACACCGTTTGGGCTCTGCTCGCGCGGCAACCCCGCCAGGGGCCGGAACCTAAGGCTACGGCGCAATATTCGCCTTATGGGACGATGTGCCCGGCGTATGTTGCCAGGGGCTGTGTCCCATCACCAAAAGATGTCGAGCCAAGCAAACAACCCTGCGCTGTAGTACTGAGGTCACTTGCAGTGGGTCGATTGCCGCACAGGCGGCCTGTCGCGGTGCGGAGGCGGATATTAGCGAAGACTCGCGGAATCCGACAAGACTGATTGGCGTAGTGTGGGGCGGGACCGAAGTTAGGAATCCACGGGTCACCGTAGCAATTCAAGAAACAGCGCAAGACGGCCGGAGTTCTCCGGCCGTCTTCAGGAATAATGCCCGTCGGGGATTTCAGTTACGATCTAACCGGCGGCGAGCCATGACTTCAAGCCTTTGCCGAGTCCCGCTCTGCCGCCCGGCTTCGAGCAGCCACGGGCTTGTGTGCGATCGGAATAGCGAGGCGCCCAAGCTCACGGGCTGGTGGGGCCATCGTCATCCGAGGCCACAATGGCCACGGGCACGGCAACGGCCGTCGCGATCGCTCCGCCCACCACCCAGGGATTTTGCATCCAGGTGCGAAGGCGCGGCATCATCTGACCACGAGCCAGGTCTTGCCCGGAGACCAACAACGCCCCCTTCTGGGCGGACGGGGGAGCCGTTCGGGCCACCCACAATCGGTACATGCCCGATCCGTTCGCGGCATTCATTTGGTACAGACCGCCTTTCAGCCCCTTGAAGGCGAAGTACCCGTCCTTGTTCGTTTTCGCTACGCCCAGCTCTTGGCGGCCGTCGCTGATGCGAACCGCGGTATTCGCCATCGGCGTTCCCTGCGGATTGACCACCTGCCCGAAGAGGACGCCGCCCTCCTGAAGGGTCACATCCACGATCACCGGCTTTGCCGGCTGGGCAGCGTTATCCGCTTGTGCCACCGTGCCGATCACCAAGCCAATGCCCAGTGCCAACAGCCCCAACGTCATCCTCGAAACCAGCTTTTTCATGACGGCATCCATCTCCATCTGAATGGTGTCCATGCCTCGCTTGAGCTTCCTGCACACACTCACGTAACGGCGGGCTAGCAGCATCCCGCACCGCGCGGGACCAAAACTTCGTTACTCTTATCGGCGAGTCGATGACAAAAGTGCAGTCAAAAACCGCAACGTTGTTACTTTTATCTCGAAACAAGCAGTCGCGAGCACCGCTCCCGCCCGTTAATCTCCTAGATTGCGTAGCTCTCTCAATGTCCCAAATTGTCTGTCTTCGCACAAACACAACGTGGCATAGGAGCACCTCCCGCGCCGGCGCTACATTTGGGGAATCTACTTCCCCCCTCACTAGCGCCCCCAAGCCGCAAAGTGCTTTCTAAAGGCGCCCTTCAGATCGGGGACCCGCTCCGCCAATCGCTCGCCAAGGTTTCCCGGGATTCCCCCTCGATGAATCGTGTTCAGATAGTCGAGCAGGGCCTCGCGGGCCTCCGCCGGGCCGTGCAGCATGAAATGGACCCACGACCAGGCGTCGCGGTAGTCGGCCTCGGTCATGGAATCCATGAATCGCAGCCGCTCCAGTCGTTCCAGCGACGGGACTAGGCCGAAGCGGCACCGCCACCGCACCGTGGAAAGGTAGGGGCTGCCCCCCGCTCGCCGCGCTGGCTCTAGTTCAAAATACTCGGCCAGTCCCTCGTCCAACCAAAGCGGGACCATAGGCAGCGCGGAGTGCAATAGTGCGTGCGTACATTCGTGTCGGAGGTCGACTGCCAGCTCGCGACTGAGATAGGCGGCCACCATTGCCCGCTCGCCACGTTTCACAAAGAGCGCCCGACGGTACGGCACCTCGGGAAAGGCCCGGTGGATCGCCTCCCCATACTCCTGGGCATCGGCGAAGAGATAGACATCCACGGCCTGGGGCGCCGCCTCCAACCCGAGATACGCGGCGACGTCCTTTGCCAGCCCGTCCAAATCCTCCAGCAGGGGGGCAATGCGATCGGCGGGAAAACGGCAAAACACGCGAAATCCGGCAACTTCGCGAGCATCCACCCAGGCCAGGCCGGCAATATCCCCAGCCTTTGCCAGTGCTGCCCAACCAGGCAAGAACAAGAGGCACAAAAAGAGAATAGCCCAGCATGCCCGCATCCAAGGGCCTGTGCAGCCCTTCCCACGAAAGCGGGAAGCCGGGTTCGCGATTGCCTGCGGGTGCCCATTCATCCTGCCAGCTTCCGCAACCATTGGCCCCATGATCCCCTCCGGCTCGGTGCCGGCAGCTCCAACGTGGCGGCCGATCGTCCTTCCGCGATGCGTCGCGGGTTCCGGAGGAACAAAATCTCAGCCATCTCGGGGTCGCAGTCCCGCGCCACCTGGCGATAGGCCGCTTGCAGGTCGGGGGCACGCCGTTTTTCACCGTGGGCATCGCTAGCGACAAGATGCACCAGCCCTTCACGAATCCACTGCAACGAAAGGGCTTGTGCTTCCCGGCCAAAACGTCCCGTCAAACTCGCCCCGGTAATTTGAACCAAACAGCCCTCGCGAACCAGTGCCGCCAGTCGTTCGGGGCAGCGACGCAGCGCGGTGTTGCGCTCGGGATGGGTCAGCACGCCCGTGACCCCGATCCCGCGTAGCCGAGTCAGCAGCCCCTCTATTGGGAGATACAGATCGTGCGGCAATTCCAAGAGGACGTAGTGACCTAGATCGCCCAATGTCAAGACCTCGCCCGACTCGATCCGTCGCGGCAAATCGTCCTCCACGCGGACGTCAGCCCCGGCGATCAGTTGCAGAGGTATGCCAGCGGCCTGAAGCCTCCGCCGGGCCTCCCCCAATCGTTCCAAAATCAGCTCGGCGGAATTGCCCCCGTACTGCCCAAGCTGGTGCGGCGTGGCGGCCATGACGCTGACCCCTTGGCGCCAGGCGAGCTGGGCCATGGCCAATGTCTCATCCCAAGATCGCGATCCATCGTCCAAGCCGGGCAAGATATGGCTGTGAAGGTCTACCATGCCCGGCGCTAGGTCATCCCGCATCGAAACCCCCATCACCTGGCTGTCAAACCGGCGCCAAATCCTTTCAAACCGGCACCAAATCATTGTCAGACCATGAGGTCGCGCCAAAAACCAAGAGCAAGCCCACTCCCGATCAGGCTGCCTGAATCCGCCGCGTCGCGGTCATCCGGCAGGCCCCAACGCTTTGCTTTTCCATAACCGTTCACGGGTAGAATCATGCGGAACGTGCGGTGTTTTTACCGGGCTTTTGCAAACTGTTCGCTTCCCCCTGAGAGAGTGCCACAAACTGAAACTCTGGGTAATTCAGAAAAACAGGGAAGATCGTTTTTGCGGAAAACTGCCGTCGTTCTTCAATCCCGCGAGGGGAGAGCGAAGCTTGTGAACTCAATTGCAAAAGTCCAGTTTTTATCCGCCGTGAGTCGCAAAATGCCCTGCTCGCAACCGCCGATGGTTCAAAGGACCGCCAGATTCACAAGATGTTGTCCTCGGCACGGTGTATCAATCCGAATGCACGGTGTAACGCTTGCAATGCGCGGCGTAGCACTCGAAATGCTCCGTGAACGTTTACCCTTTTCCCCTTATCACCACGGCTTGCAGTGGGCTGGAATACTAGCGAGCCGCGAGACATCGGGTCAAGGCCGGCTGGGCGTGTGGAACAGCCGTGCCGCCCGATCGATCGCCCGGGGGCCGTCCGGGTGATCGCGGCAAATTACCGTCCTAATCGCCAGCGCTGCCCAGCGCGCCATGCATCGCGACGCAAAAGCATAGAACTCATTGGCATAGACCGTTTTGGGAAGTTGGGTTTCGCCGGTCATGTGGCGCCCCACGCCGGAAAGCTCGCCCGTGCCACTACCAGAACAGAAAGTCCTCCCATACATGATATGCGAGGCATCCATTGCGAGAAGATATGTCTCGTCATCAGACGCTAGTGAGCCAAGCAAACCATTCTGCTCTGTCGTCCAAAGCTCCTCCCATCTAATTGGTGGGGTGACGATGGCAAGCGATGGCAAGAAAACCGTTTGCGACGGTGGAGCACCCTGATTATCCCGCCGTCTTCCGTCTACGAGGCCATATCGCGCAACTCGATGCTAAACAAGAAGTCTCGCAAAGCCAGTGCATGACTACAGCATGCAGCACAAATCAACCGGAAGTCTTGAACCAACAATGATTTACGTAAGAATACGTCCAGGGAATTTGGTTTATTCTCGGCGCCGTGATGAAGTCAGCGCAGCATCGGCTCCAGTCCGATCGGCATTGACCGCGGAGCACGCGATTGCTATACGGACAGGCCGCCCACTGCCGTTGCGCGCCGTTGATGTTGCGGCCGGGTCTTGCCCGCGATTTTCGCCGCCCTCGGCTCCGCGATGGGCGAAACAGCAACTGTCCCTACCGAAACCCAAAACGCCGAAATCGTCGTGCCGGAAGATCAGCCCACCGCGCCATGAACATTCGCCGCACCCTGTGGACTTTCTGCCTTGCCGCACTCGTGGCAAGCACAGGGTGTATTGCGGCAAGGGACACCCGGCTCCAAGATCTCTCGCGATTTCCGCTCCTGTCTCGAATCCGCGTCGTCTCCTGGGATAGTTTGCCGGTCAGCGAACGCACGCTGCAAATCCTGCGGCAGCACGGCATAGAGAACGATTTGTCGGACGCCCCCCAAAAGACGCTGGCCCGGGTTCAAGCCATCATCGCAGATGACCCCAACCCCGAAACCATCTATGCCTACGCGGAACTCAGCTACCAGTACGCCAAGCGCGTGCAGGGGGAGAATCCGCGGCTGGCGCTGGACCTCTACGGTGGAGCCGTCCTGCACGCCTATCAATATCTCTTTGATCCGCGATTCACACCGATGCGCAATCCCTACGATCCGTGGTTTCGTGGGGCCTGCGATCTGTACAACGCTGCCTTGGAGGGGGCCTTGCGGATCGTGTGTTCGCGGACCGGCCTCCAGCCGGGCACCACCTACACGATCGTTACCGCCAATGGTACCTGGGACTTGACCTGCGTCCTGCGGGATGCCCGTTGGGACCCCCGGGACTTTGGCCGATTCGAATTCGTCTCGGACTACCGCCTGCAAGGGCTGCGCAATCACCACGTGGGTTACGGGCTGGGGGTGCCGCTGATCGCCGTCCGCCGCTCTTATCCGGAGGAGCCTTCCGTGGCCAAGTATTATCCGCCCAACCTCAGTTTTCCCGTGACGGTGTTCCTCCGCCCCTACCCCCACGTGGATACGGACCACGCACGATCCGATATCCGCCGCGCGGCCGCGTTGGAGCTGTATGACCCGATCGTCACCGCCGACGTCAAACTGGGCAATCTGCGCGTGCCCTTGCAAACCGACCTCACCACGCCGCTGGCCACATTTCTATCCAATCCCGCCCTAGGCACGTCCCTGCAAAACGTGAGCCTCCTTCAGCCCGAGCAATTGATGTCTCTCCGACCAGGTAGCGACAAGCCCATCATGGGGCTGTACATGGTGCAACCGTATGACCCGAACCGGATTCCCGTGATCTTCATCCACGGTTGGCGTTCCACGCCCATGACCTGGATTCAGATGTTCAACGACCTCCGCAGCAGCCCGCTCATCCGCGAGCACTATCAATTCTGGTTCTATTTGTACCCCACCGGTCAGCCCTTTTGGATTTCGGCGGCCCAGTTGCGTCGCGATCTTTATGAGTTTCGCCAGACGATGGACCCTTCCTTCACCCGGCCCACGATGGATCGCATGGTCCTGATCGGTCACAGCATGGGCGGATTGATAGCGGAGCTGCAAACCATGGAGAGCGGCCAACTGTTCTGGAGCCTGGTGAGCGATCACGCCTTCGACGAGGTCAAGGCCGATCCGCGAATGCTGGCGGAATTGCGAGACCTTTTCTTCTTTCATCCCAACCCGTCGGTGCGGCGCGTGATCACCATCGCCACGCCGCATCAGGGCACGCCATATTCGAATGAGCTGACCCAACGCCTGGCAGGGCGCCTGATCACTATTCCGCAACACGTGGCCGAGACGCAAAAAGTGTTGTTGAACGATAACCGGGACCTGCTTCGCCCAACGAACCTCATCGAATATCGCCACAGCGTAGATGCGTTGGCACCAGACTGCCCTATTTTCGCGGCCATGCGGCAGGCCCCGCGTGCCCCCTGGACGACCTACCACAACATCGTTGGCACCCTTTCCAAACCGTCGTTGTTGGCCAACGCGACGGGCGACAACGATGGGATCATTACTCGGGAAAGCGGCCACGCCCCGCACGCCGCTTCGGAACTCGTCATTTCAGCGGAGCACACCATCATCCACGCCCATCCCTTGGCAATCCTGGAAGTCAAACGGATTCTCCTGGAACATCTTCGGGAATACCTTGGGGAAGATGGTTGGAATGTGGCAGAGACAACAGCTACGACGGAGGAGGAAACGGCCGTCCACCTCGCTATCCAGAACGTTCCCGCAAGTTGGGAATCTTTGTTGGAATCGCCTCGCGTCCGGCGTCTGCCACCTACCGGCAATCCTTTCATCCTGCGTTAGACTCAGCCCTCTTACCACGCGAAGACCGCCGGGTAGCACGATGTGCCCCGCATATCCTGCCAGACGCTATGTCCCATCACCACAAGATGTTGAGTCAAGCAAATAACCCTGGGTTGTCGTGCTGCCGCGTTGGGGCAAGTCTTAGAAATCACGCCCCGGTCGTCCGAGAAGTGATACGGCTGCCCCGAGAAGCGATACGGAAAACTAGCGAACATTAACGAATCAGTAGGATATTTGGATCGCATAGGATGACTGAAGTGCGCGGTTTGAGAATTCTCGCGATTTCGAGGAAATGAAGAAGAATTATCCGAGCAAGGCGAGATAATTTTTCCAGCGTTAACCCAAGTACTTATTTTGTTGGATGTTACGCTAGGGAAAGTCGTATTGACAGACAGTTTGGGTAAGTTATAATGGTCGCGCTTGGCAAATTCGGCAAAGTCGGCAGAGCCGGATGAGCCTGCTGCTTGTAGGCAGCTACGGGAGGTGCGAGATTTGCAGGTTGCTGCGAATCCAGGAACCATTATCCCGGATGGTAAAACACGGAGGACCAGAAGCCCCCCGCCGTTCTGCCGACGTGCTGCTGGGGGTTTCGTTGAACATTCCGGCGAGAACCGTGGCGAGAAAAAGGAACAGCCAATCACCTCTGGCGACGAAGTCCGTCTTCACGACCGGCGAAGCAGCCAAGATTTGCAAGGTCAGCCAACAGACCATCATCCGCTGCTTCGATTCCGGACAACTGAAGGGCTTTCGTGTGCCCGGCAGTCGTTTCCGCCGTATCCCCCGCGACCAGTTGATCGCCTTTATGCGGGATAACGGCATCCCCACCGACGCCCTGGAAAGCAGTCGGCGGAAAATCCTGATCGTGGATGATGACGAAGAGCTGGTCGAACTGATTCGTGACGTCCTCCAGCGGGATGGGCGTTTCGACATCCAGACCGTCAACAATGGCTTTGGCGCTGGGATCATGGTCAAGGAATACCGGCCTGACCTGATCGTCCTCGATATCATGCTGCCGGACATCAACGGCAAGGAGGTGTGCCAAGTGGTCCGGGCGGATCCGTCCATGGACGACATCCGGATCATCTGCATCTCCGGCATGGTCGAGGAGGACAAGATCCAGGAGTTGAAATTGGCCGGTGCCGATGACTTTCTGCACAAGCCCTTCGAAATCGAGGGCTTGATCGACCGCATCTGCCAGCTCCTGGACATCGAAAGCCCTGCCAGCGCGTAAACTCGGCAAGGGGCGCTTTTCGGGCCGACCCTGCGAAGTCGCGGCATTGTCGCTTGGGCGGCAGCCCGTTCGCCCACACGCCCGAAATAGCCCTGTACCGTCAACATTCGCAGCAGGCAGGGGATGGACCGGCTTGTTCGTGCGGAACAACTCTTTCTCGGCCACGCCGAACTTTCCGATGCAGTCCGGCTGGGACTGGCGGATGTCCTATTGACCTGGTCGCGGGGCACGGCGTCCGGCGGCGATAAGCTGCCGGCACGAGCAGTGTGCCGTCGCGCGCTGATTCGGTTGCAACTTCGCGACCCGAGGCTTTATCCCATTCTCGCCGACATCCTGGAATCCGGCCAACAGGCAGCGACATTCCACCAGGGGCCGACAGACCAGGGGCTAGCAGATGGGAAACCAGTAGGCCAGGGGGCAGCAGACGGGGGGCCAACAGATCGCGGGCCAATATGGAGTTTCGCGCAGGTCGCGGAGGCCTTTTTGGATTCCCTCCCGATGCTCCTCCGTTCGTTATCCCCGCTGGAGGCGGGACAAACCCCTTGGCACCAAAGCAGGGGCGGAGGTGAGGGCGTCGGGAAACGCCCATCCGGGGCAGCACACCGAGGTTCTATCCGGCCGTGCCCCACGGACGGCGCCCTGCGCATGACACTCTGGGCTCAGGCCTTCGCAGTCTGCTGGGCCAGGGAAAAGTCTCCCGAGTCCATCCCTTTGATTCCCGCCGCCTGTATCGCCCTGCCATTGGCTTGGGGAGCGTTGCCAGCTCCCGCCTGCTCATTTGGCCAACAGTCCGCGCCGCCCAAACGCGGGGAAACTCGAGCCGCATCCCCCCACATGCAGGGCGCCGCCGGCAGCCTGGCCTGGCAGGCGAGGATCCGCCAATGGGGGGGCGATGGGGTGGGGCGATCGGCACTGGCAGCCGCCGCGATTGGCTGGGAATCGGCCTCGCTGCTGTGGGAAACGGCGCTGGCCGCCGGGCTACAGGGGATCGCCGGGAGAGCTACCCGCCGTTCCAGAAAGGCGCCTCTCGTCCCCATCGCCCCGGATGCCGTCCTGGCATGGGCTAGGGAACAAGCGTCCTCGACGGAAGGGGTACGTCCAGCGGCCGAGGAACTCATCGCGGCTTTGCGATCCGCAGGGCCGCACGCGATCCAGTCGGGGTTCCTCAGGGCGGAACGGCACTACCGTCGGCTTCGGCGGCGATTTGCCCAGGCCACGTCCGTGCTGGCTCAGGCCGCATCCAACGCCGCCCGGCTATACGCCCTAACGACGGAGTTCGCGGCCACCGCGGAGCAGGCCAAGCTCGACGCGATGGCCGAGTTTGCCGCGGGAGCAGGACACGAAATCAACAACCCCTTGGCCATCATCGGGGGCTATGCGCAGGTCCTTTTGCAAGGCAGCAACGATCCGGAACAGCGGTGCATCCTAGCGGCCATCCTGGCCCAGGTCCGCCGTGCCCATGAGATGATTGCCGACGCCCGACTCTTCTCCCGACCGCCCCGGCCCACCCTCCGCACGATCGATCTCCGCGAGGTGGTCGATCAGATCGAGCCGTCGCTGCGCGAGCTAGCCGCGCGATACGGCACGGCGATCCAGCGGGAGACGCCACCCCAGCCAGTCGTGATCCAGGCCGATCCCGCTCAGTTGGCGGTGGCTTTTTCCGCCTTGGTGAAGAACGCCATCGAGGCCGCTGCAGGGGGCGGCCGCGTCGTCCTCATCCTGCACGCTGGACAAGACCAGGTCGCGCTCGAAGTCCGCGACAACGGCCCGGGCATTTCCCCAGAGCATCGCCAGCACATTTTCGACCCGTACTATTCCGCACGCCAGGCGGGCCGCGGCTTGGGACTGGGCCTTTCCAAGGCCTGGCGCATCGCGCGATTGCACGGCGGGCGCATCGAAGTCCAAAGCCGATCCGGACAGGAAACCGTCTTCACCCTAAGACTGCCGCGCACGGTCGCCTCACGGGACCAAGGCCAGGGCGCAATGTAGGGCCTCGGCCGTTCGGCGCACAGCCTCGTCCGGCGCCAATTCGGTCAGTGATCGCTTGAAAGGCTCCGCATAGACCGGCCCTTGAAAACCCATCCCCGCCACGGCTGACGCGGAATCGCGGAGGAATTGCCGTCGCGGCCAAGCCACTCGCATGGGTCATGCTCCTGAGTGCGAAAGACTTACAGAAATCGCGCGAACAAAACCGCTCCCCAGGCCCCCCTGGGCGGCTGCTCCACGACCTCATTTCCCGAAACGGCGCGCGAGCCAATTCCGGCGTCGCGCCAGGGGGTCACGGACGCGGCTCGCTCTCGAACTTCGCACAGTCGGCCGCCAAGATCAAGCCCTAGTCCCAATCCGCTTGCTGCCGCGCGTCACCAATCGGGGCACTCTCTGGCAGAACGTGGCCGTCTCAGGGGGGCTGCGCGAAAACCACGTAACCGGTGAAGGATGGTTCTCAGTGAGCACTCGACGCGGTTGGCAATAGACGGGGTAAATCGCGCAAGCTGGGAAACAGGCGGCGTTGCAATTTCTCTTGCTCGAAATGGCCCAGGCCACTAATTTACGTGGTGGGGTAAACGGCAGAACATCGGTCCCGGCGGGCGTGGCGGTCGTAACGGTCGCGAAGTGCCGCGACGGCCTTGCCGGACCATTCCGGACGCCGCTCCTTCGCTTGAAGAGAGGATGCTATAGCTCGCCATGGATGGCAAGAAAAAGGGACTGCAATTCGCAATCAAACGGCTGCTTGACATCCTGGGAGCGGCTGGGGGATTGGTTCTCTTGTCGCCGCTCTTGGCAGTGGTGGCCGTGCTCGTGTGGCGCGACTTGGGCCGCCCCATCTTGTTCCGACAGGTGCGACCTGGCCGTGATGGCCGCCCTTTCACCATGTACAAGTTTCGCACCATGCGGGACATCCGCGATGGCCGGGGCCAACCCCTGCCCGACGCGGAGCGGCTGACTCCGATCGGTCGGTTTCTGCGGCGATTCAGTCTCGATGAGTTGCCCGAGCTGTGGAACGTGTTGCGCGGCGACATGAGCCTGGTCGGTCCGCGGCCGCTCTTGATGGAGTATTTGCCGCGCTACACCCGGGAACAATCGCGGCGCCACGAGGTCCGGCCGGGCATCACCGGCCTGGCACAGGTACAGGGCCGTAACGCCCTCCCCTTCAGTAAGCGGTTGGCTTTGGATGTGGAATATGTCGATCGTTTCAGCCTTTGGCTGGACGCGAAGATTTTGTGGTGGACGCTGGTGAGAGTCCCGCTCGGCACGCTCTTCGATGGCGCGGGCCAGGATGTTCGCGTGGTCGACGACGTGGGGCTGCATCCCGGTGACGAGCGGCTAACCTGGGAGCTTTCACAGGCGGGAGTTGGTCCAGGGCAAGGCCCCGACCGCTCGCCCTCGTGTTCGCAACCCGCCCCTTCGTCCGAGCCTCCCTATCCAGATGAAGAAAGGTCGCGTGCCGCATGAGACCCGTCTCCATGCCTCCCCCGACGCTCCTCGGTCCCCATGTGCTGATCCCCTGCGGAGGGAAGTGGGTAGGTCACGTCGTGCAGGTCCGCGAGGCCATGAATCAAGTACCTGCCTTCCACGGGGGCCGCGTCTTCGTCGCCGATTTGCAGCCGATCACACCGGCCGGTTGCTTTGCCGACGACTCGTTTCAAGTGCCGCCGGTCGCTGATCCCGGGTACGCAGCGGCGATCCGCGAGTTGGCCCTGAAACATGGAATCGGCCTGATCCTGCCGCTCATCGATATCGACGTGATGGCCCTTGCGCCACAGCGGGAGGCCCTGGCGCAACACGGCATTCACGTGGTCTCCCCCGCGCCGGATGTCGCTGAGATCTGTTTCGACAAACGGCGATTTCACAGCTTTGCGACGGCCCGCGGGCTGGCCGTGCCGCGGCTTTTTCCGGCCGAGGATTTGCCGTCGGCCCCGTTCCCGCTCTTTGCCAAGCCTGCCCGGGGCTTCGGCTCCATCGGAGCGGGCCTCTGTCCGGACCTCGCTTCAGCCGAGAAATGCCGGCGCGATCGCCCCGATCTGATCTTCGAGGAATACTGCGTGGGGACCGAGTATAGTGTCGACCTTTACGCCTCGCGAAGCGGTGAAGTCACGGTGGCCGTGGTCCGGCGCCGGGACAAAGTGGTGGGCGGCGAGGCCTATCAAACCCGGACGGTGCGAAATCCCGAAGTCCAAGCCTTGGCCCGAGCGTGCGCCTCCGCTTTGGCCTCGCTGGGCTATTGGGGGCCGCTCAACGTGCAAATCATCGCCGGTCCGCGGGGTCCCGCCGTGATCGACGTCAATCCGCGCCTCGGCTCGGCCTCGCTGCTATCCAATGTTGCGACCTCGGGGCGGCTTTTCCGGAGTATCCTTTACGAGGCGGCTGGGGATACGTGCCATCGGCCAGGGGACGGACCGCAGGGTTATGACGGGCCGCAGCATTGTGGCGGACCGGAGGATTATGTGGTCGGTCTCTGCCTGACCCGATTCCTGGGTGAGGTGTACCATCACGAGGGTCAGGCCGTTCGCGTGGATCCGCCGCCGCGCGGCATCCCCGCACAAACGCCCCGCCGCGAGCTTCAACCCCATTTCGATTTTCATGGTATCGCGGCGACCCGTCCCGCTGAGCACCCCGCAACTCAAGGCGACCCGATATGATCTGCGCCGTCCTCTTCGATCTGGATGACACGCTGTATTCCGAGATCGACTACTACCGCCAGGGCTTTACCGCTGTGGCGAAAGAGCTATCCGTGCGGGGTGTGGGAGACGCCGAAGTCATCCGCGATACATTGGATCGCCTGCATTTCCAGGATCGGGAGGCCGTCTTCGATCGCGCCAGCAGCAGCCTGGGGTTCCCTCGGGACTGGGTCCCCGATTTGATCCTGCTCTTCCGCTCGCAGGAAGTGCGCCTGTGCCTGCCTTCGGAAACAGAGGCGCTGCTGCACGAACTGTGCCCCTTCTATCGGCTCGGCATCGTCACCGACGGTCACGCGGAAGTCCAGGAACGAAAGTTGGCGGCGCTGGGTCTGTACGGCCGGGTCGATACCATCGTGATCAGCGACCATTTGGGGCGGCGCCACTGGAAACCGGACTGGCTCCCCTTTCACACAGCCTGCCGCAATCTGAAGGTTCGTCCGGCGGAGGCCGTTTTCGTGGGCGATCACCCCTACCGCGATATCCTGGGGGCGATTCGAGCGGGACTGCACGCCGTGCGGTTTCGCCCGGCCTGGGGCTATTTTCGCGAGTACCCGAATCTCTCCGAGGCCCCGCCTCACGCCGAAATTACCCAATGGAGCCGACTACCGGCGGTCTTGCAAACGGCTTTCTCACCCTACGCTCTGGAGGAGGTCCGGTGAAGCCCTCGTTACGAGGTTGGCTGACTTTCGCCTATCGCTGGTGCGCCTACCCGCACCGCTTGCTGCCGTTTCGCTCGGTCTTGAAACGCCCGGGCGCGCGGCTCCTGGATGTGGGTTGCGGCAATCACAGTCCAACCATCACCAAGCGGTACTTTCCCCAATGTTTCTACGAGGGGCTGGATCGCGAGCGGTGGAATCGCGACGAACAGGACGACGCCGCGATGGACGCCTTTCACGAGGTGGATCTCGACCGGCCAGAAGAGATTGCCGCCATCCCGGCTGGGGCTTACGACCTCGTGCTTTGCTCCCACGTCCTGGAACACGTCCGCGATCCGTGGGCAGTGATTCCGGAGTTGGCGAGGGCCGTCAAGCCGGGCGGCTTCCTTTACATCGAAGTGCCCTCCGAGCGAAGTCGGCGGCTGCCCGCGGCTCGCAACGGTTTTCTCGGCATTCGCGGCTGCTTGAACTTCGCGGATGACCCGACCCACCGCCAATTGGTGAGCCTCGATCGCGCCGCGGAACTGTTGCGGCATGCGGGATTGGGCATCGTGCGACGGGGCAAACGGTTTTTGTGGCGGCGAGTCCTCTTGCTGCCGCTCTACATGGCAGCCGGTCTGGCGCTGCGGGGATACATCCCGGCCAGCGTGATGTGGGACCTGCTGGGCTTTGCCGAGACACTCGTCGCCCAGCGACCACAGGAGGAAATATCACGGCAGGACATGGCAGGTCAGCATCCGGCTCAGCACGAGATGGCGCGGCAGCATCCGGTTCAGCATGACGTGGCATGGCAGCATCTGGCCAGCGAACTGCCCGCGGATACGGATTCGGTTGGTACCCCGATGATTGCTCATGCGCCCGAGGATACCCCCGCCGCAAGCGGCAACGATGCAGGTATCGACAGCCGGACGAGCCATCGGTCCCAGCCATCGGCCGCCCCTATCATGGATTCCAAAAGCGCGGATTCCGAAAGCATGGATGCCGGATCGCTTCGCGAGGCTGCGTGAGGGCCTCGATCCGCCGCTTCGCCGCGAGGAGAACTTGGGATCAAGCCGACCCGCCGGCGTGCCGCGGGAGGCTCAAATCATGGCAAGGGAGAGCAACGTGGCGGAGTTTTGCAGTGCGAGCAAGCCCAGCGGGGCCGAAACACGCATTCCGCAAGAGGCCCCGCCCTCCGGCCCGATCTGGGAATTGGGTGGGGAGTTTCACTGGGAAGCCCCGACCCCCGCGGGCAGCGGTCGGGGTTTGCTACCCAAGCCGGCTGTGCTCTTCGGAAGCGGTCGGCAGGCCCTCTACGCCATTTTACGGGAGGGGCGGCGAAGCTTCGGGTGGCGGGTCTGCTACCTGCCCGGCTACATCTGCGAGAGTGTGATTCAGGCGGTCCGCGACGCGGAAATGGAGTGCCGCTATTACCCGGTCGCCCCCCTCTCGCACTGGGAGCCGGATTGGCCTGCATTCCAGAACCGGCAGGAAGTCCTCGTGAGCGCCAATTTGCTGGGCTTGCAAGGCCGACACAAGCCCCCAGCCGACTGGCCGGATGAAAACCGCATCGAAGATCACACGCACGATCCCTGGAGTCGTTTGGCCTTGGAGTCGCGGGCCGGTTATTGCCTCGTCTCCCTGAGAAAGACGCTGCCCATCCCCGACGGTGCGGCCGTGTGGTCGCCGCTCGGCTTGCCTTGCCCAGCGCCCTCGGCGCTGACGGAATCCCACGCCCTTGTGGCAGGACAGAAGCTGACCGCCATGCTCCTCAAACAGCAATATCTATTGGGGATGAAGGTGGAAAAGTCGGCCTTTCGCCAGCTCCAAATACAATCCGAAGCGGGCATGGAGGTCCGCCCGGCCTCCCAGCCCCTGCCGGTAACGCCAGCCATCCTGGGACACCTGTCCTGGGCGAGCTGGCGTTCGCATCGGGCAAAAAACGCGGAATACCTGACGCGCCGCCTGGCGAGAGTCCTCGAAAGGGGGGCCATGTCGCCCGGTCGCCGCGGCGTGCTACCCGGCCCAGGGCAATCCACGGATTTTTTGGAGGTATGCCCCTTTGCCGTGATTCTGCTGTGCGCGGACGGCGCGGAACGCGATCGACTCCGCAAGGCCCTGATTCACCAGCAAATCTATCCGCCGGTCTATTGGCCGCTACCAGCGGAGATCGAGCGCCAGTATCCCCTCGCTGCCGACTTCGCCGCGCGGATGCTGGCCTTACCGTGCGACTTTCGCTATTCCTTGGAGGACATGGAAGAGGTAGTCCGGGCGGTGGAGCGTTTCTTTGTTGACCGAGAGTGACGGGAAACGTGCTCGCTGCCAGCCCAGGCTAGGCCTCCCGCCCCAAGCTCGATTTTCATAGGCAGACTTCGCCATTCGCATGATCCGAATCGCCGTGATTCGAGGTGGATCGGCCTGATACAAGGTAAATCGCCGTGATCGGCGGTGATTCGCCGTGATCCGGGGGGAACGGACCTGATCTGGAGTGAATTCGTGCGATCCTCCCCTGGGCGTGCTATAATTCCCCGTGACCCTGCGTCGTCATTTTGACACCTCTGGCCCTTGATCCACGCCAGGAGGGGAGCGATATTTCCAACTTGGGGGGCACGCTGTTTTGGCCATCCCGACAGCTCGATAGAGGGGAATCGCACGGCGTGCGAATCAGCTCCAGAGGCTAGAGGGGGCGGGGGGAGCGAACGGCGGGAAGGGCCTCGGCGAGCAGGCATTGGCTTACGACGCCACAGACCGGCCGACCGCTGTCATTGCGTGATGAACCTGGCCGCCGCTATGGCGTGAAGACTTTGGCCCGCGCTACTGCCCGATGACCGTGCCTCGGGTTGGTAAAGGAGATCATTCAAGCATGAAGCTGCGTCTGGGGATCATTGGAGCGGGCGACGCCTGGGAGTCGCGCTACCTCAGGGTGCTCCGTGTGCTTGCCGACCGGTTTCAAGTGCAGGCGATGTACGAGCCGGTAGCCGAGCGGGCAAAGCTCTCTGCGGAAGAGATCGGTGCCGACGCACAGGTCGGTTTTCGCGCCATGTGCCGGCGATCCGACATCGACGCCGTGCTGATCCTCTCCAATTCATGGCTGGGGCACTTTCCCATCTTGGCAGCCTGTGAATACGGCAAAGCGGTGTATCTGGGCAGCCGCGTTCACTTGACGCTCCCTCAGTTCGAGGTGGTCCGCCAAGCCATCGCTTCGGCTGGGGCGGCGTTCATGGCGGAGCTGCCGCATCGGTATGCCTCGGCGACCCTGCGGCTGAAAGAATTGCTGGCCACCCGATTGGGCGAGCCGCAACTGATCTTTTGCCATCGGCGGCTGTCGCGGTTCTTGAAACGGAACGGCTCGCCCATCACGCCACCCCAACCCATCGTAAAATTCGACCTCGTGGAGCTGGTGGACTGGTGCCGCTTTGTAGTGGGTCGATACCCCGCTGCCGTAAAAAGCGTCGTTCACGTCCGCGACGATGCCCCCTTGCACGCGGATTACATGATGATGAGCCTGGACTTCAGCCCCCCTTCTCAGAGTGGTGGCGGCCCCATCGCTCAGGTCAGTTGCGGACGATATATCCCCGAATCCTGGACAGAGGCCATCGCTTACCGTCCCCCGCCAGACATGCAAATCTCCTGCCGGCAGGGTATCGCGTTTCTAGACTTGCCGGCCACGCTGGTTTGGTTCGATGAAGCCGGGCGACACCAAGAGCTTTTGGAACACGAGCGGCCCGTGGACGAGCGGATGCTCCTCCAGTTCCATCGAGCCGTCACAAGTCTGGTCCAGCGAATCGACGACCTGGATGCCTTGTACCAGGTTCTGAAAATCGTGCAGGAGGCCGTCGATTGCCATTGCACGGCAGAGCAGCGTGCTGCACAAATCTTGGGGAATACGTCACAGAATGGGCCGCTTTCAGGCACCTAAACGTCGGGGAACGTAAAATGCGGGAGAGCGGCGATGGATCATGGACGCCCCGGACCGCGGGCGGCACGTCGCCGGAATCTTTTCACCCCGGTCCGTTGAAGCCCCGGTTCGCTGAACCCTTGTTTCGCTGAAACCCGGTTCGCTGAAGGCACGCCTCCGCCCCATTCCCGTCCCAGCCGCCGGTACATTGATTGCAAAAGCAACAGCGAACAGCACGAGGCCCAAACGGACAGAGCAAACGGCAACCAGAGCGAACGACAGGCGGACCAAACGACGGGCCGAGCAAGCGGGCAGCCAGAGCAAACAAAATGCCAGATTCGGCGTACAGCATGCGGGTAGAATGCCAGGAGGGGGCCGTTACCATCGCTTGCAGTTCGCGAAGCACACGCACGATCGCTGCAATCGGGCAGCTCTTGGAAATATCCAGGCCGCTGTAAACGATAATGGAGTTTTGTTTTTTGGTGTATTTTGTGGAGAGTTGTTCCCATGTCCCGCTATTCCAGTTTGGCAACAGTTCTGATCATCCTAGGCTTGGGCGTCATTTCGGGAATGGCGGTGGCCTATTACCAGGTGCATCGCCTGCCCTGGACAGGCCGCCCCGTAGTGGGCATTACCCCCGGCACGCCGATCACGGTGACCGCCGCAACGGCCGGGTCGGCAAAGGCGCCCGCCGACGCCAACGATGCCTTGCCCCGGGTCGAGGTGCCTGAACCGGGCCACGACTTTGGTTCCATCGAATCCGAGGGGAAGTATCGGCACACATTCTTGGTTCGCAATGTGGGCCAGGCACCGCTTACCCTGCGGATGGGCGACAGCTCGTGCCGGTGCACGGTCTTGGATTTTTCGCAGGCCACACTTCAGCCGCAAGAGGCCATCCAAATCGCGCTCGAATTCAACGCCCACGAATACTTCGGCCCTGTCTCCCAGCACGCCTCCTTGCTCACCAACGATCCGCACAACCCGAGGGTGGTTCTGAATATCAAGGCCAATGTGGAGCGATCGGTTCGGGTGGTGCCTTCCGAATTGGTGTTCAGCCGCATTGTCCGCAACGAGGTAGCGACGGGCGAGGTCCGCTTGATCATTTTCCGCCGCCAACCGGTGCGTGTCACCGATATCCGTTTCGAAGAGATGGGGAGCGAGACGCTGCAATTTCTCGAGCTTTCGCACGCGCCTTTGACCGCCGCGGAACTGGCTAGCGAACCGGGAGCCACCGGCGGCTATCGCATTGTGGTCCGCGTAAAACCGGGCTTGCCCGTTGGGCCGTTTCATCAGAAAATCCGCGTAACGACCGATCAGAGCGATATCGCCCCGCTGGAAATACCCGTGGAAGGCCGGGTGGAGAGCGAATTCGGAATCATCGGTAGCGGGTGGAACGCGCAGCGGGGATCGCTGCACCTGGGCCGCATCCAACGCCAAAGCGGCTCCCAGGTCAAGGTCATGCTGCGATTGCCATCGCTGCCGGGTCAGACGGTTGAGGTCGCGCCTCTCCGCACCGTGCCCGACTTCGTGCAGGTGCAGGTCCGCCAGGCAGAAGCAGTGCAGGCTGCTGATTCGGTGCTGATACCGATTGTGGTGACGATCCCGGCGGGGGCCGGACCGGCCAATTATTTCGGGGATTCCGAAGAAGAACAAGGAAAAATCTTCCTGAAAACCAATCATCCTGCCGCGCCCGAGATCAAAATCCTGCTCCGCTTTGCGGTGGATTGACTGTGCGGGCTGGGCCGCTGCATGGGCAATGCGACCATTGCTTGCTCGGATGCCGGCAAACGGCGGGAAAGGAGTCTCTCTCGCAATGTCGATTTCAAAGCTGTTCCAGGCGATATGCGGTGTCGCGTCTCGATGGCAGGTCCGTCCCATTACGCCAGAGAGTTCACGCGGGGCGGGGCTGATGGTGCTTTGCCTGGCAATTGCTCTTTATGCGGGGGGCTGTGCCAAACCGCAGGGCGACGCAACAACAGACTCAAGCCCAATGCCGACCGCCGCCGGGGAGGTCCCAGTCCCGGGCGATTCGCCCTCTCGTCTCGATTCTGCCTTGCCGGGAAAGACCGTAGAGCCAAAGGGCGAGAATAGTGTCCCGCCGGGAAAGACCGTAGAGCCAACTGTCGAGGCAAAGGGCCTGCCCGCCGCGTTGAACGAAGCCCCGGCCGAACCACCTTCGCCGTGGATCAACCCACCGCCCCGCGAGACCGGGGGCGATTCGTCCTCAACCCCCAACAAAGCGGCGGGTACTACGGGGGAGCCGATCCCGGGGACGCCCTGGGTCATGCCCGATGGTCCGCCTGCCGCGGCCCCTACGGAACCGGCCGAGTCCCCGCCCGCATCCGCTCCATCGGCAAGCCCAGCCCCGGGCGAGGGGGCCGAAACAGATTCCCCGCGGGGTAGCGAACCGCCGGGTAGCGAATCCGGGCCGTCGGCTGGGTCGCCGGCGGATGCCCCGTCCGACGGGCAACCGCGGAGGAACGGCCAAGCGCAGATGGAGGTCGATTCGAGTGAGAAGGTCGATTCGGGCCAGGCGATCATGACGGAGGGGTTGCCGAACCCCCTGCGGCAAGGGACATCGCCCCCATCGCCGCACAATGGGGGGACGCCACTGCCAACGACGGAATCGCCTCCGCCGTCCGAAGTCGCCGCACCGGCTGCTCCCACCAATCCGCCAGTCCCGCCCCCAATCGCCCCGGACGCGCCGGCATCGGGAAAGAAGGAGGCACGCCGCTTGGAGCGACCACCGTTTGACCCGATCGCCGAAAACGGCGAGTTTTTCGTAGGCTGGAGCAAGCCGAAATTGGCCTTGGTCATCACGGGCCGCCAGGACGGTTATTTTGAACCCTGTGGCTGTGCCGGCAAGGAGCGTATGAAAGGCGGTCTGAGCCGACGGCACACGATGATTCGGCAGCTTCGCGAGCAAGGCTGGCCCGTCGTCGCGATGGACGTTGGCGGCTTCATCAAGGGCTTCGGCAAACAGACCGAGATCAAGTTCCAGATGATCCTGGACGCCTTGAAGCAGATCGGCTACGACGCCGTCAACTTGGGGCGGAACGACTTGCGGCTGCCGGCCCCGCTGGTCCTCTCGCTGATCGCGACGAGCGGGGACGAGCCCCAGCGATTCGTGTCGGCTAATACCGCCCTCTTCGCCTTCGATGCCGATCAGTGGACCGCCCGCCGTATCGTCCTTGAACGCGGCGGGGTCCGCGTGGGGATCACGTCAGTATTGGGCAAAGCCTACTATGAGGAAATTCATAACAACGACATCGCATTCAAGGAGCCGGAGCAGGCCCTGGCCGAGATCATGCCGGAACTCGAACAGCAGACCGATTTGCGCATCCTTCTGGCGTACGCGAAAGAGGATGAGGTGCTGGAATTCGCGCGGCGATTCCCGCAGTTTCAAGTCGTGGTCAGCTCGGACGGTCCCGCCGAGCCGCCGGGATCGCCCCAGTTCGTGCCCGGCACCAAGACGTTGCTCGTGCATGTGGGAGAAAAGGGGATGGCGGCCGTTGTGTTGGGAATCTTCGACGATCCCCAAAACCAGATCGCCTATCAACGCGTCATTCTCGATTCGCGTTACCCCGACTCTCCCGAGATGCATCAGGTGATGGTCAATTATCAAAGCCAGCTCGAGGCATTGGGGTTGGATGGGCTGGAGATTCGTGCCGTGCCGCACCCCCGCCGCGAAGTGCAGGGAGAGTTCGTAGGCTCCGAGAAGTGCGCCAACTGCCACGAGAAGTCGTACGATATCTGGCGGAAGTCCGGACACGCCAAGGCCTGGGAGACCTTGGCCCGGCTCGACCCACCCCGCATCCACGATCCCGAGTGCATCAGTTGCCACGTGACCGGATGGCATCCCACGCGGTATTTCCCCTACGAGTCGGGCTTCCTCTCCGAAGACAAGACGCCCAAGCTGATGGATGTGGGCTGCGAGTCTTGCCACGGACCCGGCAGCGAGCACGTAGCCGCCGAAATGGGAAGCAATGTGGATCGGCAGCGGCGGGCGGCCCAGGCCATGGTCGTTACCAAGGAAGAGGCCGAGACCTCCGAGGCACACTCCTGCCGCAACTGCCACGATCTGGACAACAGTCCCGACTTCGACTTCGCCAAGTATTGGCCTCTGGTCGAACACTACGAAAAGGAATGATGCCTTGGCCGCGCCTCGCTGGCAGTAATAACGCCCGGACGCCAAGCCCTCGCGTCCCTCACCTCTGCGCGTTAGGCTTAGATGGAGGCGGGCAGAGGATATTGCGGAATGGTCCAGGACTGGCGATGCAATCAATGCGGGGCACCGCTGCCTGCGGGCGATCGCGTCCCGGGTGCACGCATCCGCTGCGCCAAGTGCGGGCGATCTTTCACACTCGTAGCCCGCAAGAGTGATACGGCCAGCAACTCTCCGCAACCCACTCCGACGGCTGATTTACGGGCGGCATTGGAATCCCCAGACCAGCCCACCGATCGGCCCGAGACCGCCGGATTCGCAAACCAGGCGGTAGCGCAGGGCAGCGAGCTGTTGCCGTCCATTGCCGACACACCCTCGAATCCCGCGTCGTCAGAAGACGCGCCGTCTGAGGAAGCCCCTTTGCAGGCTGCGTCCCAAGCCCCGACCCTGAATGAGGACCCGATCTTGGGCCGCTATCGCCGTCGTGGTCGGCCAACGGGCAACACTCTCGCGAAACAGCGTGTAACGGCCATGTTCATCACCGGGATAGCCGGTGGCGTAGTGGGGATCCTGCTGGCCGCGGCCGTGGCCTGGTATTGGTGGGGGCAGAGGGGAGTGACAGGCACACAAAGCCCCGCCCTGGCACGCCCTCGCAGCAACGAGCAGGCGCCACCGCCGCTCCATTGGGCACCCCACCAGCCCATCCTGGCCAAGACGCTGATTCAGGCCCGGGATGGCGTCGTCAAGATCGAAGTCCCCTTGGAAGGCGGCACGGTGATCCAGTCCGGAACGGGTTTCATCGTCGACGCCCGGGGTTGGATCGCCACGAACTACCACCTCATCGCGCAGATCAACGACCGTGCGCAGGTGCGTTTTTCCGATGGTCAGACGTACCGCCTCCAAGGCGTGGTGGCCGAGGCTCCCCAGTACGATCTGGCGATCCTTCGGTTGGCCGAAATGCCGGTGCGATTGACGGTCCTCGACATCAGCTACGATCGCACGCCCGAGCTTGGCCTGGAGGTCTATTCGCTGGGTCACCCGTATAACGTCGATTTCTCTCTCTCCCGCGGTATCGTCAGCCGGATCTTGACCACGGCAGAGCTACTCCGCAATTTTCCACAGCACATCGTGGCCCAAATCCACGCCCCAGGCAGCATGATCTGGATTCAACACGACGCCAAGATCTCTCCGGGAAATAGCGGTGGCCCCCTGCTCGACGGGACTGGGCGAGTGCTGGGCGTCAACACCTTTGTGCATCGTTTGGCCGACTACGGATTCGCATCGCACGTGCGTTACCTTCGCGAGACGATCGAGGCGGCGGGGGACGAAGTCCGCCCTCTTCCGCCTGCCCCGACCACGCCCCCGCGGGACATCCCGCCCGAGCAGGTCGTGGATACCCGCCTCTTACGCCCCTTGTGGGAGAAAGCCGCCGCCATGAGTTGGGCCCCGAAGTCGGATCAGGAATACGACATCTTGGCCGAATGGGCCAGGCTGGCCAACATCGTGAAATACCTGCAAGTACGCGGGGAAATTCCGCCCGGCGTGCCCCCACAGGTGATCGATCAAGCGGCCACCGAGGCCGACAACCTGTTTGCGGGTTTGGACCCACGGGAGATCGGCGACGACGTGGCCCAGCGTTTCAATGCCTTTGCCGAAGAGCGTTTGAGCACATCGCAGCAAGGCGTGGTCTTGGTGGGAACGGTGGTTGCCCTGCCGCCCGGGGCCGTCATCGTCCGCTGGGGAGAAAAGCAAGGGCTCCTGCTCCTGCGTACCCGACCCGACTTCGCTACCAGCGTTCAGGCTCGACTGCTGGTGGCCGGGATCACCACGTCCCAGGCAGCGGAGGTCCGATTCGGCCAACAAGGGGAAATTACGATGATGCCGGTCGTCCTGGCGATGTTTGCCGTGGAGGTACCGGACCCGGCTCCGTGACACACCCGCGCTCGCATGAGACAGCGTCAACCACCGCCCTGGCCACTCTCACCACGGCATTCGGAGGGGGCGCAAGCCCGCTCCCTCCCACCAAGGTACTCGAGCAAAACCTGCGAATCGCCCCCTCTATTCGCGCGTACCATCATTGCCCAAGATAACGAATCCACGAAGGACACGAAGGATCACGAAAGAAATGGAGAATCACGAAGTTCCACGCAGGACCTTTTCTTGGTGTCCCTTCGTACCCTTAGTGGATTCTTTTACGAGGCATCCGTAGAGCATTCTGCGAGCATAAGCGCGTTTTGCGAGCATAAGAGAACTGGCATAGGGTTCTGTTCATAAAGCACCCCACGTGGTTGAAAGACGCATCAGCGGGAGCCTCGGATGGGAGTCTCGGGCGTAAGC
>DYLS01000005.1:41507-53180 GCA_020721965.1 Blastopirellula marina
CTCGGGCGTAAGCCCGAGGTGGAGACACCGCCCATACGTGATGTTTCCCCAGAGTGTTGCCCAGGACGCCACCACCAGCTCACGCTGGTGGCTCGCGATTTCATCCATCACCGGCTAACGCTGGTGGCTCGGGTTCTAAGTTGTTTAACGCCAGCACAGCATGGTGCTCATAGAGCGTCATCCTTTGCAGTTAAGCGATGCTCACAGAATACCCTTTTGGTAACTTCGTAAAACAATCCACCAAGAACACGAGCGGCCATTTCCGTTGCTGCTGAAAGCCGCATGGGAATCTGCACCTGTGGAAGGGATACCGGACCTGCGCGTTCTCATGACGAGTTTGCGCGGCAAGATTGAGGGGTCCCGGACCGGCGGCGGTGTTTGCGATCCGAACGGCGAACCGGCTATCGGTCTGCCATCGAGGGAGACATAGGAGACTCGCGGTGCGGCTGAATGACATCCACGAACCAGAAGCCATCGCGAAAGATCACCTCGCCGACACGTACCGTGATGGGGGCCGCGAACATCGGTCCGGCCCAGCAGAAGGTGTGGAATTCTCCTCGCTCACCGCAGGGATCGACGCCCGAAGGCAAGTCCGCGAGCAATTCGGAATCAAACGCTCGGCCCACGAATCGCGGGTCCAGTTGTTTCGGGTCCACACACGTGAGCACCGCCCGGAGACCAGCAGCAAGCATCTCTCGCGTCAGCCCTGGCGTATCGGCGGGGGTGCCCCAGAGCGGAAACAGGGGTTCTATCCCCGTGCCCGCCAACTGCCGCTCGCGGTAGGCGCGAATGTCCTCTAGAAACAAATCGCCGAAGGCAATGTGTGTGACGCCTTCCCGCCGCGCGCGATCGATGGCTTCCTGCATCCGCGATTCGTAGATGTCATTCGTAGAGGGCCAGGGCAAGAGAATGGGCCACAGTGGAAGTCCCGTTTCCTTAGCCTGCGCTTCGACCAACTCGCGGCGAACCGCGTGCATGGCGACGCGGCCTGCCGCCTCGTTGAATGTGGTCAGCAGGCCAACCACCACGACATCGCCGCGTTGTCGCAGGATGTGCAACGCCCAGGCACTGTCCTTCCCAGAACTCCAGGAGAGCAACACCCGTTTCATGCCCAGGCCTCGATGCTAGCGACCTGGCTGGGAGAGGCGGATTCGCCCCGGAAGACCGGGATCGCGGCCGGCAGGCCCGCTGGGAACGGATGTACATCGGGATGGAGGGCATGGGCCAGGATCTCCAGGCTGTCCACCAACCGCGGCCCCGGCCGGCTGAAATAGTCGGAGCCGTTGACGATGTAGACTCGTCGGGCACGACTGCACGGCAGGTCTGCCCAGCCGGGATAAGCCAACATTATGTCCAGGTCTTGCAGCGTCCGTTCAATACTGAAGCCACAGCAAGCGAGGAACAAGACTTCCGGCTGCCACGCCACCACCTCATCCCAGAGGATGGTGCGGGAGGGCTGGCCTTCCCGGCCGATGCCTTCGACGCCGCCCGCCAACCGAACCAGTTCCGGTCCCCAATGGCCGCACGAGAACGGCGGATCGATCCACTCCAGCAACGTGACCCGCGGCCGGTTTCGAACAGACGCGGTGCGGAGAGCCACGGCATCAAGGCGGGCGTGCAAGCCTCCAAGGAGGGCCGCGGCCCGGTTCTCCGTCCCGGTAGCCGCCGCGACTTGAGCGATGCTGTCGAACACTCCCTGCAACGTCGTCGGTTTCAGGTTGATGACGCGGGGATGGCCGGGAAGCGTGCAGGCCGCCGCTCGTACTTCCTCTTCGGCCACGGCACAAACGTCGCACAAGGCCTGCGTAACGATCAGATCGGGCTGCAACGCCTCCAGCACTGGAAGGTCGATGGTGTAAAGTACCCGCTGGGTGCGGAGCCGCTCACGTACCCGTTTGTCAATCTGCCGACTAGCTGCGTCATGCGGGATCAGGGTCCGGGTAACTTTTGGCAAGTCCCGCACCAGGGGAGGATAGTCGCACTCGTGCGTCACCCCCACGAGTTGATCGCCCAACCCGAGTGCGCACAGAATCTCGGTCGCGCTGGGCAAGAGAGAAACGATGTTCATGACGCCTTCCTTACGCGGAGGTCAAGGTTGGCCGCTCGCGCAGCACCGGGAATCGATACTCCGCCAGGGCCAAACCACCAAAGAGTGCCGTGTTGTAAACGGCATTGCCCAACAGGGTATTGTGGAAGAAAGGGATCGCCGCCACATAGCAGGCCACGAGGCCCTCCCAAGTCTTGGGATACCAGGATCCGAAGGCCCATACGCCGAAGTTAGTGAGCACGAAGAACAACACCGATCCAGCCAATGCTGCCGCCGCGATGGGGACGACGGTGCGGCGTTTCCGGAGCCAGAAGCCGAGGCAGACGATCAAGGCGAAAGTCCCGTAGATGACGGGGATCAGCCGATGCAGGCCGAGTGAGAGGTCGCCGCTGAGCAGGCCGATTGCCAGGTCGCTCAGGAACATGGCCGCCAACGGCACGACAAACCCTAAGCGTCGGTCCGCAAAGCAAGCTCCACCGAACAGGGCGATCGCGGCGATTGGGGCGAAGTTTGGCGGGTGGGGGATAAGGCGGCTGAAGGCTGCCAGCAGAATCAGTCCCGATAAAGCGCCTGCACGCAAAGAAAGAAATGACGGCATGGTGATCCTTTCTAGCCGGGTCGGGCCAAAGAGACTTCCTTCGTCCCAACATGGCCCGGCAGTCACCCGCGCTAGCAGAAGCAAAACCATGCCTGCCTGGATGCTTGGGACCGAAGCATCACAACGCTAGCTCAACAGGCAGGTCTTCTGGCTTACAGCTCGTAGCGGCTCACGGACGCCTTCCCGCTTGCGCAGTGGCTTTCGTCCGCTAGCCTGGCCGATCACAGCGGCGGCCCCGCAACGGATTTGCACCGTTTTCCCTATTCTCCTGCGACTCGATTCGAACGCGGAAACCTGTCAAGCTTTTCGACTAATTGTATAACGAGCGAAACCAAGGGGCAAGAATGCGAGCTTAGGAGCTTGGGGGCGCGAAAGCTTGTCAAACCCTCCGGGCAGCGTCGTTGCGACGTGGCAACTTGGCTTGCCGGGTGACAACATGGCGTAGCTCTTCGGAGTAGCCACAACGTTCGGTGCGCCTACGGCTGCGGCAGGATGGTCGTTGCCACAGTCGGGATGACCTCGCCCTCGTAATGGATCTTGCGGGGCGTATCCGGCGAGTTCGATCTGGTAGAGCAGCTTCTGTTGTGAATCGCGATGAAGATGCAGCTCCATGCCAGTGCGAGCGTGCGGGAATTGCCGTAACGCCGTCCGCATTCCCGCCCAAACCTGCGTCTCGGCTGTCTCAGCGTCGATCTACACTCGGTCAAGACGCACCCATTTTGAGGCCAACCCTGCCCCCCTTGCGTCAGCCACAGCCGGACTGGCTCAGCAATCACGGGACTTTTGCAAATTGAGGATTTCGCGGCATAACAACGGGGTTATTGGGCCATTCAAAGTGGCATCCGTCTTGGTGCGGAGGCATCCGCTTGCACAAGCGATGGCGTTGGGATGACCGTCTTGCTGAGCCGCGCTCTGGTCCCATTGCGTTGATTGCGGCGGCTTGCGTGAAACAGGCACAAGGGGCGTTCGCCCGTCGCGCATTCCGTGGCCCGGAGGCCCCACGCCAGCTATTGCGTCGGGCATTTTGACCTCGATTCACGTGGTCTGGGACGTATTTTGCGTGTCGTACCGTTCGCGCCCCCGGTGGCCTACTCTCATTGTACACGCCCGTTGAGGCACAATTTATAGATTGACAGCGACTTCTAGATGCAGCGTATAGTGGTGTGCAATGGCGGTAGGGCACCACATTCGCGTCTGGAAGAATGGGGAAAACGCGGTGCTTTCAGGAGCTGCGTGGCGATAACGCTCTGTTCGTAGCCGCCGGTTGCTCAAGGGGACTACGAGATGTTGTGGGCCACACGGGGCGGCGTTCCCAACGTTCTGTGAACGGTTCCTGCGTGTCTTCCCGCAAGTTTGCAATGGTCCAGTATGTAGGGCCTGGTTGATCGATGGGAGAGATTCAGGCGTCTTTCAGCAGGATGACGTGCGGGGGCAAGAGCGAATCCAGGAAGGCTGTTCGCAGGGCGGCTTGGAAGCCTGGGCGCAAGCTGCCGGCGCCCCAGCGGCCATCGGTGGACACGGCCAGAAACGCGGCCTGTTGCTGTGGAAGGGGCTGGCAGTCCCGGGCGATGCGTTCCAAGGCCGTGGTGATGGCGGCCAGCGGCGTGGCCCCGCGACGCATTTCCTCCACGATCAGAAATGTCCCGCAGATGCGCATGATCAGCTCGCCGTGGCCGGTGCCGACTGCGGCGCCGACCCCTGGATCGACGTATAGCCCGTGTCCCACGATGGGCGAGTCCCCCACGCGTCCGGGCATCTTGAAGGCCAGGCCGCTGGTCGAGCAGCCGCCAGCCAACCGACCGTCCGCCGAACGGGCCAGCACACCCACCGTATCGTGCCCCTCCGCGACGGGCGTGCAATGCGGTACTTCCTCGCCAGCCTGCCGCCGTTGCTCGGCATCGCGCCGAAAACTCTCCCAGCGCGCGGGCAGCGGGGGTGAGGAGGGCTTGCCGCGAGAAGCCCTGTTGCTGGGCGAATTCCTCAGCGCCAGCACCGACGAGAAGGACGTGCGACGTCTCCTCCATGACGCGGCGAGCGACGGAGATCGGATGCGGAAAGCCCCGCAGGAATGCCACTCCCCCGCAGCGTGACGGTGATTCCATGATCACGGTGTCTAGCGTGACCTCTCCCGATGCGTCGGGCATCCCGCCGTATCCCACACTGGTGACCTCCGGATCGGCTTCCACTGCGCGGCAGGCGGCTTCCACGGCGTCGAGCACGCTGGCACCCTCGCGCGACAAGACCTCCCAGCCGGCGCGGTTGGCTATCTTACCGAAATGCCACGTGCTGAGCAGCAGATGACCTTGGACTTCGTTTTGCATGGCGTGAGGTCTCGGGATGTGTCACGACGGGATTCTTTTCGCCAGATACGTTGGCGTTTGGGATGGCTGAGGAGTGGGGGCACGGCGAACGCGGAGTGCAGCCCGGCCTCAGCTTTTTGAGTCGGCACCCAGGTAGAAAGCGTCCAACGCGGAGATCAGCGTGCCGAGGTCGTGTGCGGCGCAGACCTCCGTCCGAAGGCGTTTCGCGCCCGGCAATCCCTGACAGAAGCGACCGACGTACTTGCGCATCAGGATCAGGGCGCGCTGAGCATCGAAAATCTGCGTCAAAACGTGGCACAGCTCGAGCAGCAGTTCGCGCTGTTCTTGGGGCGACGGCTCCGGGGGGACCGGCAAGCCCGCCAGTGCCGCCGACGCTTGAGCGAACAGCCAGGGACGTGTGACTGCGGCGCGGCCGATCATCACTCCGTCAACGGGGTACTGCCGCAGGGCTATTACGGCCTCTTGCCAGGTGCGGATATCACCGTTGCCGATGAGTGGGATTCTTTTCAGGCGGGCCTTGATCTCGGCCAGGCGATCCCAGGCCGCATTGCCCCGGTACTTTTGCTGGGCCGTTCGAGCATGGACGAATAAGGCCGCCGCTCCGGCTTGTTCTAACGCTGCCGCGGTCTCGGGCGCACTGATGCGATTGTCGGTCCAGCCCAGTCGAATCTTGGCCGTCACGGGGACGGGAGCGACACGCCGCACAACCGCCGCTGCCAACTCCCCGACCTTGTCGGGGAATTGCAGTAAAAATGCCCCGCATGATACGCGGTGCGTGATCTCCTCGGCCGGGCAGCCAAAATTGATATCGACAGTACTGGGGTGAAATTCGTCCACGATTCGGCTGGCCACCTCGCCCAGCTTGACGCGGTCGTTGTCCCAAATCTGCACGGCAAGGGGACGTGATTCCTCGCGAACGCCCCAGAGCCGCTCGGGATAGGTTTGTTTGCGGGCGTCGATTTCGAGGAAGCCACGGGCGCTGACCATCTCCGTGCAGAGCAGGCCCACCCCACCCAGTCTGCGAAGGAGCTGTCGCAGGGCGAAATTGGTGTATCCGGCCATCGGGGCTTGAAATAGCGGTGGCGCGATCGTCAAGGGACCCAGTCGCACGGCCGGCCCCAAGGGTGGCGCGGCACCGGCGGCCTGCGGTTGGCCTCCCGCGTGATGCATCTGGGGCAGTGATACAGCGTGATTCAAAAGAAGGCTTTCGCTCATGAGGGCGTATCGTTGCATGGCCTTGGGCGTTGCTCAGGAATCGCGATGCGTTGCGAGGAAATGGAGGCCCCCGCGGCGTTCTGTCCGGCCCCTCCGATGGGGCCTACTGTGAAGCTCACTGCTCGCAGTCGTCGGGCCGTGGGGCCATCGCTCGCGGCAAGCCTTGTCACACAAACAAACATCGTGGCAGGCGTAACCGTCTTGGTGAGCAAGGCTACCCGAAATCGGGGAGATCACGTATCGGCCGTCCCCAAGGCATCGAGCAACGCTTCCACATCCAATCGGGGATAGGCCGCCAGGACATATTCCGCGATGCCTTTATTGTACGCGCCAGCAACCGCGGCGTAAGCAAACAGTTCTCGAAACTCGGAGTCGGCAAACAGGAGAACGTCGGTTAGCGGGCCGGTCCCCTCCGCGAACTTGGTTGCGGCCTCGCGCCGTGCGGCGTCCCAGGTAGATGCTGCTTGGAACCGGTAAGACAAAATCGGGAAATTGCCGTCGATCTGTCCCAGTGCCGCTCGGATAGCGATTTGCGTGCGGAGGGGGGCGGGCAACGCCTCGGCTCGCGTGGCGTAGGCTTGCACAAGCGGCGTGGTGGACGGAATCGGCAGCATCTCCGACTCTTTGCCAGACACCGCACGCAGGTTGAAGGCAGCCTCGATGAGGCAGCGGTGAGCTTCTTCCAAGCCAGCGTCGGCCGCCGCGCGGTCAGCCTGCAACTCCAGCATGGCCAGGGCACCACCGGGTTGCGACCAGCGCTGAAGGACGGCGGGGAATAGCTCGGCCAAAAGGATCGTCCGCTGCATCCAGACCACGTACGCCGCCTTGCACAGGGCGGCGTCCCAGTACGCTGTCGCAAGTTCCGGTCGCCGACCCGAGGGGCAGGACCGCAGCAGCCCGGCCAGGTCGGCCGCCTCGGCCTGCGGTGGGAGTAGCTCGCGACCGAACAAGCTTGCGGCCAGCCGCCGATGCTGCTCGGCAGCCGGTATCCCCGAGGTCTGGCCAAGAACGTCAACCAGCAGGTCCTGGGCGAGGCTCACGGAATCCCCGGCCGTGGACGATGCGGTGTCGGGGGCCGCATAGCGCTGCACGTGACGAATCGCTCCCGTAGTCGATTGTGGGGCCAGTGGCACCAGCGGGGGAACCCCGGCTGCCTCCGAATCCGAAAGGTAGGTCGCCGGGGAGATGCCAGGTGCAGGGAGCCGATCCGCAGGCTCCACCGCCGCGGCTTCGGCTAGCGGCTCGGCCGAGGCCGCTCGATTGCCCGGGGCCTGTGCCCTCCATCCCTCCGCGGCGAGCACCAGGGGTTCACCGGGCGGGAATGACCGGTTTGTCGCGGCGGGCGGCGGGAAGGGGGCAGGCGGAATGCCCTGCGGGCCAGGCGGCCCACCTGGAGCGTCGGGCACGGTGTTGGCGGGAGCGGGAGGCGGGGGCGCGGCCGTCGGACTGTTCGGTTCCGCGGGAAGGGGCGCGGGAGCTGTGCCCGTCCCAGGTGCCGCCGGGAGGGGCACGGTTCCACTCGGTGTCGCCGCCTCGCTCCCCGTGGAACCCGACGGCGTCCAACCACCATTGCTGCTCGTGCTGTTCGACGTCGCATTGGGGGATGTGCCAGGGGCGGGTGCAGGGGGCTCGCTGGGGGCCTTGGCCGGTTCCGGCTTGCTCGTGCCTCCGCTGGTCTCGATGAGCATTCCCACATACTGGGATGCGGTCAGGTCGGCGGGAGCCACCCGCGATGCAAAACCCAGGATGGCCAGGTTGTAATCCTCGGCGGCGGCGAAGAAGGCCGCATCCTCGTCCCAGCGGAGCTTCCACATACGGAGCAGCGCGGGACCGACGGGGCTGCCACTGGCGTAGGCGTCTCGATAGGCCGACCATGCCTCCCCCGCCGCTTGGACCGCGGTATGGTGCAAGATCATGGTTTGCCGTCGCAAGGGGAGCGTGCGATCCAACATCCGCAACTCCCAGGGGGCCGTGGTAGGCGGCATGAGACGATCCAAATAGGTGCGGTACCCACCGGTGTGAGGGATGTCGCTGGGAAATGGAAGGTTGTCGTCGTCGGCCATCCCCATCGACTCTGCGAGCCGATATTGGGCGGCTTTCAAGGCGACCTTGGCCTGCTGGAGAACGGCCTCGGCCTGGGCCAGGAGTGCTCGAACGGCGGGGGCGTCCGCTGGGTTGGGCGAAAGCGACTGCAAGCGGTCGGCCGCCTCTTGAGCTGCTGCCACCTCGCCCGCGGCGCGGACTGTTTTCCAATATGCGGTTACGATCTCTGCCCGCTTGCTGCCGGTGACGGTGCCCTCCAGGGCGGCTACCAGGGAACGAGCACGGGAGCCGGCCGGTAGCGTCGTTTGCAGGACCTCGCGTAACCGCTGATCCATGGCCTCCCGCAGGAGACGTTGTTCGTCGCCCCCTTGCTCGGTGGCGGGAGGGGCGTTGGTGGCATCGGGGGCCGTCGCTTGTTGCGCCGACAGCGATTGTTGCGCCAATAGCTGGCCCGTCCCAATCGCGACGATCAAGCTCGCCGCGGCGACCAAGGCTGGACGATGCGCGGTTTTCATGGGAGACCTCCACTCTTGTCGATCCTTGGCGAGGTTGGACGCTGATCAGCCCGGGGCGGAGATCGTTCTCGTCCTGCCGGGCTCTCACCCCCGCTACTCCATTGCCATCTGTCACCAATATGGCCATTCGGATGGCAATTGAAAACTCCCAGCGGCCGAATTGCGGCCTTGGCGGCGCTAGCCTCTGTTCGCAATCTGGTCATTTAGGACCAGATGGCATGGCTCGCGGTGGCTCAGCCCGGCGTCAGGGGCGGGTGAGTGACCGTGGGGGCCCTGTGCGCACCACCCTTTGCTGGCGTTGAATTGAGAACCCGAGCCACCAGCGTAAGCTGGTGGTGGCGTATTGACCAACGCGACGTAAACATCACGTTTCGTTGGTGTCTCCACCTCGGGCTTACGCCCGAGGCTCCCATCCAATGCTCCCACTGCCGCGTCTTTCACCCACGTAGAGTGCTTTATCAACACAACCCGATGCCAGTTCCCTTATGCTCGCAGAACCCTCTACGGATGCCTTGTAAAAGAATCCACTAAGGGCACGAAGGGACACCAAGAAAAGGCCCTTCGTGATTCTCCGTGTCCTTCGTGTCCTTCGTGGATGCCTTCATTATCGCTTGGGCAACCGCCGGTCGCGGAACGGTGTGTACGGTGCTCGATGAATACGATCCTTTGCGGTCGCGTGCGGTGCTCGCAGAGTATCCTCGGGTGACTCGGTGAACTCCGCAAAAGCGGTGGCTTGCTTGGAGCTTACGGCAAGACGTATAATCAAGAGTTTGGCACGGGTACGGTCGGGCGACGTTCCATTCCCGGCGGGCTGTGTGTCCGCAGTTGCGTTTTCGCCGCTCAGAAGACATTGCCCGAGGAGTGGCAATCCATCGAGTCCCTTATTGTTTGCTGGAGGACGGCTCCGTGGCGCAGGGTAAGTATTTGTTCACAAGTGAATCGGTAAGTATGGGCCATCCGGATAAGTTGGCCGACCGCATCTCGGACGGCATCCTCGACGCGCTGCTGGCCGAAGACCCCTCCAGTCGCGTGGCCTGCGAAACGTTGGTGGCCACGGGCATGGCCGTGGTGGCGGGTGAAATCACTACCCAGGCCGCCATCAATTACGCCGATGTGGTCCGCGACGTCATCCGCGAGGTGGGCTATAACAGCGATGCGATGGGATTCAATTTCGAGACCTGCGCTGTGCTCGTTTCCCTCCGCCGCCAAAGCCCGGACATCGCGATGGGCGTGGATCGGGATGGGGCGGGCGATCAGGGCTTGATGTTCGGCTATGCGATCGACCACACCCCGGAGCTGATGCCCCTGCCCATCGCCCTCGCGCACCGCATCCTCAACCGGTTGACGGAACTGCGGCAGGCAGGCAAGGTGAGCTGGTTGCGGCCGGACAGCAAGAGCCAGGTGACCATCGAGTTCGAGGACAATCGCCCACTCCGCATCGAAACCGTCGTGGTGTCCACGCAACATGCGGCCGACGTCCAGCAAAAGGAGATCAAGGAGTTCGTGATCGAGGAGGCCGTCAAGCCCGTCCTTCCTCCCGAGCTGGTGAATGGGGATATCAAATTCTTCGTGAATCCCACCGGGCGATTCGTGACCGGCGGCCCCCACGGCGACACCGGCTTGACCGGACGTAAAATCATTGTCGATACCTACGGCGGTTGGGCCAGGCACGGCGGCGGCGCCTTCAGTGGCAAAGACCCCACCAAGGTCGATCGGAGCGCCGCCTACATGGCGCGACACGTGGCCAAAAATATCGTCGCCGCGGGTTTGGCCAAACGCTGCGAGGTTCAATTGGCCTACGCCATTGGCGTGGCCGATCCCGTCAGCATCTACGTCGATACCGAAGGCACCGGCGAAGTCCCCGATGACCGCCTCTGCCAACATATTCGCGATCTCTTCCCGCTCACCCCGAAGGGGATCATTCGGTACCTGGACCTGCTGCGGCCCATTTATCGCCAGACCACGGCGGGGGGGCATTTCGGGCGCAGGGAACCCGAGTTCATTTGGGAGAGTACGCATCGTGTGGCGGAACTGCAAGATGCTGCCGGCCGCATGGCCGTACGCTGATTGCCTTCCGCTTGGCAAAGGGGTCCCCCGATGGCCGACCGATCGCGGACCTTCGGCGTCTGGGAGCGGTTTTGGTGGGTTGCCCCCGTAATCAGCGTCATCTTTTGGATCGCCGTGGCGTCGGTGGTTATGGCCTGGCGGAGCATTTTTGCGCTCCGCCCTGGGCCGGTGACTTGGCACTGGCTCCCCTGGGCTCCCCTCGGCCTGTTGGCTGGCGTCGTTGTGGCGCGGGTTCTTTGGCGCCAGGAGGCCCGGCGAATCCCGCCTGCTTCACCACTCTCCGCGAGCGTCTACGCCCTGCTGTCCATCACGGCCGCCGCAGCTACCGTCTGGCTGTTCGTGAGCGGATGTTTCTGGCTGGGCTTGGGGCTTTGCCTGTGGCTCGCCGAAGAGACCTGGGCACTCGGTCTGTGGCGGCCGACGCTGCCAGCCGCGACCCAATCGTTGTCCCATCGCTCGCAAACTCACGGCTTCCCGTCGTCCGCATCAACGCAAGAAAGCGAGGCGGCCCTTGAGCCAACCCGCGATCCCGCCCGCCCGTTCGATCCGGAATCCCCTTCAAAACGGGTCGCCAGTCACCGCAAGATATTGGAAAAGGCCGCCGACGACGCAGCGGAAACGGGATCAGGAAAGTCAGCAGCAACAGCAGCAACAGCAGGAGTAAAAGTAGCACTAGGAACAGCAGGTGCAGAAACAGCAGGGGCCGCCACAGTAGTCGAAGCAACAGACGCAGCAATAGTAGCAGGAGTAGCAGAAACAGAAGCCGGAATGGTAGGAGCAGAAACAGCGGCAGCAAAGACAGCAGCAGCAGCAGAAGAAGAAGAAGAACAAGAACAAGAGGAAAGTGACAGTGAGGATGAAGTCGCG
>DYLS01000005.1:53280-73233 GCA_020721965.1 Blastopirellula marina
AAGAACAAGAGGAAAGTGACAGTGAGGATGAAGTCGCGGATGAGGAAGGGGTAGAGGCAAGCGATGATGCAGCGGCGGGACTACCGCCGCCCGATGTCTCGCAGCAGTGGACGCGACAGCGATTGCCCGGCGGGGGCGAGTGTCTCTGGGTCTGGCACCGGCTGGAGTTTTTGCCCGGGCAACGTCATCAGACGCTGCACCTTCCGTTTTGCCCAGCCTTTCCGGCCCCGCCTGCCGTTCAATCGCAAATCGTCGAGGGGCCGGGGGGCCAGGTCAAGGTATCGCGGGTCTGGGGCTTTGGAACGCGGCTGGAAGTGCGGCTTGCGACGCCGAGCGAATCCGCCGGCGAGGTGCTGGTGCTCACGCTCGTGCAGTCGCAAGTGGAAGGCCCATGACCCCAGGTTTGGTCAGCGCTCAAAGATCCCCGCAGCCGGTTAGGCCAACCGCTTGCAAGTGCTCGGTCTCATCCACCGTCAGAAGGCGGAATCGGCCGGCCGTGGCGTCGTACTCCAACGAGCTGATGGAGGCGTTCTGCAATGCCCGCGGGATGCGGTGCGACTCTTGCGGCATCAAGGCGGAGAAGGCGGACACCAGCAGCCTGCCATGAGACATCACCGCCACCGCGCGATACGGGGAGGCGGCAATCCGTCGCAAAGCGGCGGCGCCGCGTGCCGCAAGTTGCCGTCGCGACTCTCCACCGGGGATTACGTAATCCATGTCCTCGCCGATCCAGCGACGATATGCTTCGGGCCACTGAACCTGCAAATCCCGTCGCAATTGGTGCTGGAAGATGCCTGCGTGAATCTCCTTGAGATCATCGACCACGAAGAGCGGGCAAGCCGTCGCCGCGGCCACGATTTCCGCCATTTGGGAGGCCCGACGCAGGGGGCTGGTGAAAACGGCCTCGATGCGGCGTTTGCGCAGCTCCTCGGCCACGGCGGCCCCTTGCCGCCCTCCCAGCGGGGAGAGGGGGACATCCGCCTGCCCCTGCACGCGTCCCTCGGCATTGTACGTGCTTTCTCCATGCCTTACACAATGCAGAATCATTCCTCTTCCCCATCCGTGCCTGATTTGCGGGGATTGTCCGTAAAAGTCCAGGTTGAGCCAGGCCCCATGCTTCATCCGCCAAGGCTTTTCGGCGCAAAAAGCGACACGGCCGATCGACCCGAACGACCGTGTCGCGCCGTTTTGTCCATCACCGTCCGATTCCAGCGTGGGGGCGAATCACGCCTTGGTCTGCTCTTCCTTGTCGAAAGAGGCGTCGAAGGCGCGCTCGCTGCGGCGGAAGTCGATCTTTCGCACGAACTCGCAGGACTCCTTGGCCCCGTGCTCGCGATCCATGCCGCTGTCTTCCCACTCCACGGACAGCGGGCCGTCGTAGCCGTTATCGTTCAGCGCGCGAATGATCTCCTCGAAATTGACGCCGCCGTGGCCGAGCGAGCGGAAGTCCCAGCCGCGCCGCCAATCGCCGAAGTTGAGATGGCTGGCCAGGATTCCCGCCTTCCCATCCAGCTTCACGATCGCATCCTTCATGTGCACGTGGAAAATGCGGTCGGGGAATTGGCGGATGAATTGAACGGGGTCCATCCCCTGCCAAATCAGATGGCTGGGATCGAAGTTGAAGCCGAAGGCCTCGTGATACTTGAGGGCTTCCAAGGCCCGCTCCGCCGTGTAAATGTCGAAGGCGATCTCGGTGGGATGCACTTCCAGCGCGAATTTCACGCCGCACTCTGCGAACACGTCCAGAATGGGAATGAACCGCTCGGCCAGGAGATTGAAGCCGTCCTCGATCATCTGTGGAGGTACCGGCGGGAAGGAATACAGCAGGTGCCAAACGCTGGAACCGGTAAAACCATTGACGATGGAGACGCCCAATTTTTGGGCGGCCCGCGCGGTGTCCTTCAATTCATCGGCGGCACGCTGATTCACGGCGGCAGGGTCGCCATCGCCCCACACGTGCGGCGGCAGAAGCATTTTGTGCCGCTGGTCGATGATGTCCAAGACCGCCTGGCCGACCAAATGGTTGCTGATGGCGAAGACCTGCATGCCGTATTTGTGCAGCAAGGCCCGCTTCGCCGCGCAATAGCCGTCGTCTTCGAGTGCCTTTTGGACCTCGAAATGATCCCCCCAACAGGCCAACTCCACGCCGTCGTAACCGAACTCCTTGACTTTGCCCAACAAAGTTTCCAGGGGCAGATCGGCCCACTGTCCCGTGAACATCGTGACGGGTCGCGCCATGACATAACTCCTTTTGCTTGGTTAAGAGTCAGCGACTAGTACCCTGCGCAAAAATACAGCGGAATCCATTTTGCCGCACGCCGCGCGCTAGAGCAACATCCCCCCTCCAGCTCCCCCCATTCCGTGCGTCAGCCCGTCCCGAACGCTGGCCCGTTCCATGCGTGTGGCCATGCCAAGGGCCGATCCGTTCCGTGCCCCGTTCCGTCGGCGACGCTTCAACCTCGTGCTGGCCTGGGTGGTCCGGGACCCGAGCTGGCCAGCCGCTCGGTCAGTCCGACCACCGGTGGAAAAAGCCAATATATCGATCCGCCATATCGTGGACTCCGGTTCTCCCTACACGAGGGGTATCGACGGACCAGGCTCCCCCGCCCGGATGTGATGCCATGCCAGGAGGAAGGGCCTCCCGCCACCGGCCGCGGATTTGACCACTTGAACGAGTCCCGCCGTCATCCCAAAAGTGGAACCCAGTCGAGCCGCTTGGGCCTCCCGTCCAACACGCCTTGCCCCAGCCATCGCTTCTTGCCTTGGCGCCGTGGACCTCGTTTTGCGGTGATCACAAAGCGTCATACGGTGATCACAAAGCGTCCGCGTGATCTGCCATTGAGAGCTTATCCTCGAATAACTCACATCTTTCCCAGACTGTTCACACTATTTTAATGCCCATAGTTTCTGATTCGACTCATCCGATGGTAACGCGCCGACTAGATAACTCGCCTTATAACGCGCAGTCGCTTCAATCGTTGTATTCGATACTATAGTTGCATCCATCTCAAACGGTGGAAATTGCGCAAATATTAGATCGATCACCCGTTAAAACGAGAATTGGCATTGAGGGCGAACTTTAGATAAATCTGGTAATGTGGTATATATGCAACCCGTGAAATGAAAACAAGTAATAGGCTGTGTGTGAGACGAAAGTAAGTTAAGAAAGATGAGTGGTATCAATCGTATGCACAGGAAAACGGTTCTAGGTAGTTCGCCTCTGGGTGGAGCATCGAGGTGACACCGCCAGCGGTTCAACGGCGGAGCCGAGGTCCAAGGATCGCTGGGTGACGGAGTCAGAGAGCCGCGTAACGCCCGACCATCGTTCATTGGAGATGCAGCCGTGGAAGGCTCAACGTCGAGACACCTTCGTATTGCACGCGAAGAACCGCAACCCTCGTGGACCCCCAGCGTGACAGCGATCGCCGGCTGGCCGGAGCTAAGCCGTTCCTTCCTGGAGCTGACCGGATACTTGCTGCGATTCGTGCCCCATCAGAATGGGCGAACTGACGAGGAGATTCCGGTATTAGTTCCACAAAGCCCGGGCGGTGAACCTGGGCAAGAGGTTGGCCCCGATGCCGTCCTGGGGCATTTGCGTTTGGACCCCACGGATCGCGTCCAGCCCGACGCCCGCGCTCCCGCACCCGTGCGGCGCTTCGCGGAATCCCTCGCCGCCATGTTGGGGGAGCTGCTTACCGTACAGGGCGCGCTTTGGGAGCGGGAAGCCGAATTGGCCACGGCCATCCCATTGGTTTCCCATGCGGCCGAAGAAAAGCACCTGGCCGATCGCTTGCGGGAAGTCCTTCGGACCGCAGCGGAAAGCGTTTCCGCGCAAGCTGCCGCCCTGTATCTGCTGGATGAAGGCACCACGGAGCTGAAGCTCCGCGCAGCGTGGGGGTTGTCCCCGGCACGGCTGGCCGCTCCCGCCCGCCCGCTCAAAACTGCCTTGGCGGACCTCGAGGCCATGCTGGGACACGCCGTGGTCCTCGAAAACACCCACGACGGGACTCGTTGGCAGCCCCCGGAACCGGCTGCCGCCGCGGTCTGCCTTCCCGTCGCCGGGCCGACCACAATCCTCGGCACGCTTTGGGTCTTCTGCCATCGGCCGCGAAGTTTTTCCGAGCGGGACACCGATTTGCTGGAAGTGGCGACCGGACGCATCACCGCGGAGCTGGAACGCGAGGTGGCCCTGCAAACGGCCCTGGAAGCAGCCGGTCTTCGCAAACAACTCGAATCGGCACGGCGCCTTCAGCGAAGCCAGTTCCCCGCCGTGGCCCCCCTGCTGGACGATTGGGAGTTTGCCGGCTGGACCGAGAGCGGCGACCGCCTGGCCGGCAGTTTTCACGATTGGCTGTGCGGTAGCGACGGCCGCGTCCTGATCGCCTTGGGCGACACGGCCGGGTCGGGCGTGGAAGCCGCCATGTCCGCCGCAGCGCTCCGGACGGCCGTTCGCTCCCTGGCCGACCAACAACGCGACGCCGGGCGACTGCTGGAACGCATCAACCTGACGCTGTGGACCGGTTCGGCAGGCGACCAGAAAGCGGCCCTATTCTGTGGACTGCTCGACCCCCCACATGGCTCCCTCCGTCTGGCGGCCGCTGGCTCCGTTCACGCCCTGATGTTGGGCGGAAAGCGGGCACGCATCCTGTCTGGCGAGATTCCGCTGGGGATCGACCCCGAGACCCGGTTCTCCCAAAGTCGCTGGACCATTCCCGAGGGCGGCCTGTTACTGATTTGCAACGGCGCCGTGCGTCGTGGCAAAGACGACGCCGATCGGCCGATCTGGGAAACGCGGCTACTGCCCATGCTCCCAGCCCTGGCACGCCGTAGCGCGAAGCAGGTCGCCGTACAACTCCACGACACCTGGGATCAGTTGGCAGTCGATACCGATCTCGGCAGCGCCTCCCTGTTAGTGGTCAAACGCTCGCCGCGTGCCAACCCATGAGACCAGGCACGGCGTGACCCGCCGCAGCGGCCTTCCGAGTGAACCAAACTTCCTGGACGTATTGTTACGTAAATCATTACTGAATAACGACTTCCTGTTGATTTGTACTGCTTACTGTAGTCGTGTAATGGTTTTTCGTACGTTCTTGTCCTGTAATGAGTTGCGAGATTCGCCTTGTACTCAGAAAACGGCGGAAGAAGCGGGGTGCTCAATTGACGTAAATTATTGTAGTGCAATCACTTACAATTAGTATCCCCCTGGTTCGCGGGGGGGGTGGTTTAGATGCCGACGGGACCGCGTCAAGCCAGGCTGGATGCCCCACCCAGGCGGATCGACCCTGCCCCGGCGAGACGCCGCTGTCCCCGGCCGGTTACGGCTCCAGGACGATCTTGCCCATCAAATCGCCGCGACCCAAGAGCGTATTTTCTTCCTGGATACGATGGGCCTCGGCCGCCTGCTCGATTTTGAGCGATCGGCCGATCACCGCCCGAAGCTTCCCCTCTGATAGCCAGCGATTGATCTCCGTGGCACAGTGTTCTTGCTCGGCGGGCAGGGCGTTGAACATGGCGAAGCCGAGCATTTTGCAATCTTTGACGTAGAATGGGCCGACCGGGAAGCTCGGCTTGGAATCGCGGCCCGCCATCACGACGATCCGGCCTCGCGGGGCCATCATCGGCACGATCAACTCGAAGTTCTGCTCGCGCAGGGTCTCGAACCAGACGTCGATTCCGTCGGGAGCGAGCCGCCGCAAAGCCTCCGCCTCCGGCTCTTCGCGATAGAGGATGACCTCGTCGGCCCCCAGGCGGCGGCACCTTTCCGCTTTCTCACGCGAGCCTGCCGACGTGATGACGCGAGCACCCGCAATCTTCGCCATTTGCACCACGCACGAGCCGACCCCGCCCGCCCCACCGTGGACGTATAGCGTTTCTCCAGTTTGCAGGCGGGCATCGCGGAACAATCCCAAATGCGCGGTGATGCCGACCAGGGCGATCGCCGCTGCCTCGCGGTCAGAGACCAATTCCGGGGTGGGATAAAGCCAATCCTCCTCCGCCACGACATATTCGGCAAACGTTCCTTGACGCCCCAATAGCCCCTGATTCGATCCCCAGACCCGATCCCCGGGGCGAAACCGCGAGACCTTCGGCCCAACCGCTTCGACGGTGCCTGCCACGTCGCAACCCACGATGTACGGCCGCGGCAACGGCATGGGCACCGTCCCCGCCCGCAAATAGGTGTCGATGGGGTTCACCGACACCGCCCCCACACGCACCAAGACCTGGTTGCCAACGGGTGACGGCTTCGGCAAATCGCCATAGACAATACAATCCGGCGGTCCTGGCTGCTCGATATATGCGGCTTTCATGCTGCGAATCTCCTCTCGCTTTCGCTGCCATTCCTTTTCTGTAAAAATGCGATCCCTCGATCCAAACGTTGGCCGAAGCCATGCCGCGACAACTTTTTCTTTAGCCCTGTTTTTTCTTCAGTCCTGCCACGAGCGTTTCCGCCGCTCACGGTTCCAGGCGGATCATCGGTCCCAGACAAATCGTCGGTTCCGGACGCAGCATCGCTTCGAGGCGGATCGCCGGTTTCAGACGGATCATCGGTTCCAGGCAAATCATCGCTTCCGGACGGATCGTCCCGCGGGTAGCGAAGGCTCGTGCCATCGCCGATATTATATGCGCTGCGGGGGAGAGTACGGCGGGCCTAGGTCTCGGTGCTCGCCGGGCTGACCTTTTCGCCGAACATCCCCCCACCCCAGTAACCGGCCAGGAGGATGCCGGTGAACATGCAGAGAAAGGTGTAGCACGCGCAAGGAATGGCGGCTTGGGGCATGTCGGGAAATAGTTGCAAGGTCAAGACCGTGCCCAAGCCAGCGTTTTGCATGCCCACCTCCAGCGTCAGGGCGCGTCGCATCGGTTCGGGCAAGCCCACCGCCCGCCCCGCCCACCAACCCGCCAGATAGCCGCCCAGGTTGATTGCCAGCAAGGCCACGGCCAGCGGCGGCGTGACCTCCCCTATGCGGTCGCGGTTAATCCCCGTGACCACCGCGATGATCCACAGGATCGTGGTGTTGGCGACCAGGTCCCCCAGCAGCTCGGCCAAGCGTCGCCACGAAGTCGAGGCATGGGCGAGAAGCGATCCCAGCGCGACCGGCAGCACCACGGTCAGCAGCAGCTCAATGCCAGTACCGAGCACGGGGAAGTGCGCTACCCGGCCCACGGTCAGCAACATGGCCGCCGGGACCACTAGCGGCGAGAGCAACGTGGCACTGGTCGTGAGACTCACGGAATAGCTCACATGGCCCTTCGCCAAGAGCGTGCAGACGTTGGAGGCCATCGCCCCCGGAACGCAGCCCACCATCAGGACCCCAATCAAAAGCGGTCCCCCCATAGCCAGCCCACGACCCACCACATAGGCCAGCAATGGCATCGTAGCGTACTGAATGGCCGTCCCAAACAGCACCGACGGCCACCGCCGCACCACATCCAACCACGCGCTTTGCGGCAAGAGCGACCCAATGGCCAGCATCGTGGCGGCGATCCACCAGCGAAGGTTGCTTTTCGAAGCGAGGAAAGGGTCTCCCCAGCTTGCCAGCGGCAGGCGCGGCCAGTAGAAGGCCAGCAGGCAAAGCACGATCAGCCAGGCCACCAGACCGCGCCTCAATACACGGCCCAACGCACGCACTACCTCGGCCGTTTGCAATCCCCACGGAACTCGACGTCCCAGCACGCCACCTCTCCTGAAATACGGCAAAATCGGCCCGCCTCTCCGCTGAAGCCGGGCCGATCTCAGCACCCTCCGCCGATCGCGGCGTAGCAGATCATCATATCACACATCACGCGCCGCAGCCGCAGATCCCGTGCCGAACAGCCTGATAAAACGGCGATTTCCCCTCATGCCCCTCCTCGGTCGGCGCTTGACGAATCGGCTCCGGTCGATCATGTTGAAGCGTGACCTCTTCCATCTGCTGAGGGGCGATGCCATGAGAATTCCCTTCAACAAACCCTTTATTGTCGGCAAGGAACTGTACTACATGGCCCAGGCGGTCACGCTGGGCAATGTGGCGGCCGACGGCCATTTTACCAAGGCCTGCTCACGCCTGATGGAGGAGCGATTCGGTATCCGAAAGGTGCTGCTGGTCCCCTCGGGAACGGCGGCCCTGGAGCTGGCGGCCCTGCTCTGCGAACTCCAACCTGGCGATGAAGTGATCCTGCCCTCGTACACCTTCGTTTCCACCGCCAGCGCCTTCGTGCGGGTCGGTGCCCGGCCGGTGTTTGTGGATATTCGCCCCGACACGCTCAACCTCGACGAGACCAAGATCGAGGCGGCGATCACGGAACGCACGCGGGTCATCGTCCCTGTGCACTATGCGGGCGTGGCCTGCGACATGGATCGCATCATGGACATCGCCCGGCGGCACAACCTGCTGGTCGTGGAGGACGCCGCCCAGGGGGTCAACGCGTTCTACAAGGGCCGGGCGCTCGGCTCGATCGGCCACCTGGGCTGTTACAGCTTCCACGAAACGAAGAACTACATCTGTGGTGAGGGCGGCGCCCTGTGCATCAACGACGAGCGGTTCATCGAGCGGGCCGAAATCCTCCGCGACAAAGGCACCAACCGCCAAAAGTTCTTCCGCGGCGAGGTGGATAAGTACACCTGGGTCGATGTCGGCTCCTCCTACGTGATGGCCGAGATCCTGGCTGCCTTTCTCTACGGCCAGCTCGAACATCTGGACGACATTTTGGCCCGACGCCGGGAGATCTACGAGTATTACGCCACCCATCTACGGCCCCTGGAAGAGGCGGGGCACCTGCGCCTTCCCCGGATTCCGCCGGAGTGCCAGTCGAACTACCACCTGTTCTTCATCCTCGCGCCGGATAAGCCGACCCGCGACGCCCTGCTGACCCATTTGAAGTCGGAGGGGATCCATGCGGTGTTCCACTATGTGCCGCTGCACACCTCCCCGATGGGCCGCACGTTCGGCTACGGCGAGGGCGACCTTCCGGTGACGGAGGACCTGGCCGGCCGGCTTCTCCGCTTGCCACTCTTCTACGAGCTTGTACCGACCATGCAACAACATACAATATCGGCCATATACGACTTTCGTGTACCATGACCCGCCCCCGCTGGCATATTGGCTAACCCCGGTTTGTATACTATTCTCCTCTCTCCTCATTCGATGATCGACATTTTAGATTGGGATACTCGCACGTTTGGCTTTATGGTTGCCAGGGCGCAATGGTCTGGCACGCCGTCGGAGTTGGACTCGATTGTGATGAAAGCCCAGCTTGCCGATGTCACGCTTCTGTACTTTTTTGGCCCCCCAGATGCAGAAATTACCAAGCATACCGCCATCCCTGCTACATGCGTATTTAGGTCAGGGCGCGTTGATTTTCACAAGCGAATGAAGCGAAAGCCGTTGCCGCATTTCCCAACTCGGCAACGTATACGTGCTGTACCTGCGAACTTCAGCGGGCTAGACGATATATGTCAGCTCGGTATTGAAGCGGGCTGCTATTCCCGATTCTTTCGCGATCCTGTATTCCCGCGCCGTAGTGCTGAACTACTTTACCGCCTTTGGACTGAAAATAGCATTCGCGGAATACTTGCAGACGCGACTTTTGCTTATGCTGGTCAAGATGGGCATGTGGCGGGGTTTATCACAGCAAAAAAAGGACAAGGTGGTGCGCGCGTTGGCCTCGTTGCAGTGGCGCCACACCTTCGCGGACAGGGAATTGGCAAGGCGTTGCTGGATTCTGTCGAAGATTGGGCCTGCCGTGAAGGCATAACCGACATTTATGTTTCAACGCAGGCCGAGAATAAGGCCGCGTGCGGCCTCTATTCCCGCTGCGGATACGCGGTGAGTAGAGAAGAGGCGGTCTTTCACTTATGGTTGCGACAACCGCCCGAGGAGCGTCGCTAATGGTTCCCTCGGTTTCTATTGTGATACCGGTTTATCGCGGCGGCCTGGCGATTCCTAACGTCGCGTCCGGCATCATGCAATTCTTCGATGAATACCACATTTCCGGTGAAATCATTTTCGTCGATGACTCAAGCCCTGATCAGTCGTGGGAAATCATCCAAGGCATCTATTCGCAAAACCCTGGCCGCGTTCACGCTATCCAACTGATGCGCAACTTTGGGCAGCATAATGCCATCATGTGCGGCCTACGGCACGCCCGGGGGGAAATTATTATCACGATGGACGACGACGGCCAGCACCCGCCCGAGGAAATCCCGCGACTGCTGGAAGCCCTCCAAAAGACCGGGGCCGACGTGGTGTACGGCGTGCCCCGAAACCGTAGCCACGCCTGGTGGCGCAACCTCGGTTCCTGGGCCGTGGTCAAGTTCTTCCAACTGGCCTTGCGGACCCGCGTAACACCCTCCGCATTTCGCGCCATGCGGCGGGAGGTGGTTCAGGCCATCTGCCGATACCCATATCATTTCACCCAGATCGACGGACTGCTCATCTGGAATACAACGAGGATTTCGGAGATCGAGGTGGAACACCGTCCCCGCCTGGCAGGCCGATCCAGCTACTCTCTCAGCAAATTGTTGACGCTGGCGCTGAACGTGTTTACCAATTTTTCGCTTTTACCCTTACAAATAGCAAGCGTGACGGGCTTCCTGGCGGCTGCGGGCGGATTGCTCCTCGGACTCACCTACCTCGTGCTATACTTGCTCGGACAAATCGTGGTCCCCGGCTACGCATCCACGATCGTCGCTGTTTTGGTACTGGGCGGATTGCAATTGCTATCGCTAGGTATCATCGGTGAATACGTGGGCCGCGTGCACCTGAACCTCAACCAGCGGCCACAATATACGGTCCGCACGATCCTGAGCTTGGTTCCACCGACTGAGGGCGAGAAGGTCGGTGCGACAGCCACAGGAGTACGAGCACATCCACAAGCTGCGCATCCATAGCGTGACGCGCATGATAGGTATTCGCAACAACGCAAAACCTGCAGCTATGGGACTCCATTTACCCTTTCCACGTATCAGGCCCCTTGCGTCTTTATTGACCATAATGCTGGCCAGTGTGCCATTGCACATTGCAACTCTCACACTTTCCCCACCCGTGTGGATCGATGAGATAATGATACTTGATTATGGCCGGGTACTATGTGAGCCTAATACCCACTGGGGGATGACGTTCAATGCTTATCGCACGCCTGCCTATCCGCTTACACCCCTGTATTGCTATCTCGATTGGAAATGGGGCGAGTGGTTTGGATTCTCACCGTTTTCAATACGAATGTTGGCCACATTATCAGCATTTGCTTCGACCATCTTATTTTACTATCTTATCTCGTCCTTCGGCCTTTCGCCTTGGGCTAGTTCTTTCTCCGCCATGGCGTTTTGGTTCGACGACATCCTCAACGGTTCCTTCCACGGTGGCCGGGCGGATGCCTTCACCCTTGGCCTAGCCTTCGCGGCGTGCTGGGCCTGGCAAAAATCGCTCGTGCGTCATTCACGATTCCTTTCGTTTTTTTCCGGACTGATTGCGGGCGCTGCGGTGCTTTCCTGGCCCACTGCCGTCGTTACGTTGATCCTGGCACCGTTCTGCTATCTTGTCACAGCTATCCGCGCTCGCTCTTGGTATATATAGGAACTACAAAGCGCTGCCTTAGGGATCACTGTAGTTGTATCTATATTCTTCCTCGTCTATAGCGACTACCTTCCCCTGGCCTACGTTCCTGGAGCACTCAGCGCAAGTGGGCTAAGTCATTTCCGCATATGGGGTTTAGTGACTGGCTTTTGGAGCGCTTACCGACGTACTCCATGGATTCCTATCCTCTTAGCAAGTTGTGTCGTTGTGTCTCTTGGCACAAGACGCAATGGCCGATTGTTACTACTCCTGTGCGCTGGTGCCTCTGTTGTCGCATGCATACCGCCGTATTACCGCTGGCGCATTATTTACCTCGCTCCAATTGTGTATCTTCTGTTAGGGGCTACTCTCTTTTCTGGGAAATACAAATGGGCCGTGGCACTTATAGTCATCGTATTGAATGCTGTAGTGAGCCTGGGCGGTCGTGTGGGCGTTTCCATTGTAGAGCGCGAGGGACGCGATTATCTGCGGTATTCGTCTCTGCTATATGAACATATTCCGCAGGAGGCAGTTGTTATCGGGCATTATAATATATATTACGCGGGGTTACAACGCGGGTGGGATATGTATCTACTCGACAGTTTCACTCGAACAGAGCCGACCCATGAGGAAGTATACGTGGTCGTACCTCTGGGCCAGAACCTTCCTCAGTGGCCATCGGGATGGAATATTGAGTTTGTGGCAAACATTCACGATGGAGATACGTCAGGCATGTCTGGCACCAGAACTATATATGCGGGGTATATATATCATGCAACTCGGCATAGGCTAGGCTCGCATTCCGTCCAGGAGGGTCGGACGCATAGGTCGGGTGTAGGGAACAAAAGACAGGGCCTGGGTCACCACGCCGGTTCAAACACGGAGGACGCGGCTGTGAATAAGAGTCACGCGCGACACATTGACCCGATCTCGTAGGTTCCTTGAATAGTGGTGAAAAGCAAAAATGTGCTTACTGCCGCTCTGGGGCTTGTCGGATTGCAACTTGTCTGTTTGGGTGTCATGGGTGAGTTTTAGGGCCGGGATTGCCGGTGGTACCAGATGCGCGCAACGCAGCGGTTGGGAGACGATGCCTCTCGGCAACACTGGGCCGTTTCTTGAGAAAATTTTTCGCGTCATATCTCGTGAGCTATCCTAGAGTAGTGGCGCGTGCCGCTACAGTTTACCAGACTTTCGTTTGCCTCTTGCGCAGCATGTCGCAAAATTAAAGGGAGAACCGCGGCGGCCGGGTCGGAAGAAGTCCCGCATCGTCGAGTCGTGCACGGTCGCCTGTAGAAAGAAGTAACTTTGGGAAATATCGCGGTTTAATAAGTGCGGGAAAGATCCCGGTTTCGCAGTTTCAAGGAAGTCGGCAGGAAATGAGCCAAGGTGCTGTTATGAAATCGACGCTGGCGTTTGTGTGTGGGCTGGCGGCCGCTTGTACGGTCCTGCTGGGCGTGACGCCCCGGGCGGACGGCCAAGGTTGCGCCTATTCCGTGGCCATGCCCGTCCAACAGACGACGTACCGGATCGTGTACCAAACGGTGTACGAGCCGGTACAGATTACCACTTATCGCACGACGTGCGAGACCCAGTACGAGGAGCGCAAAGTCGTCACGTACAAGCCGGTATGGGAGACGCAGTACCGCGAGGATCGCTACACCGTCTCCAAACTGGTGCCCGAGACTTCGGTCCGCGAGGAGCGGGTCCGCGTGCTCAAGCCGGTGTGGGAGACGCAGTATCGCGATGAGAGCTACAACGTGGTCCGCTACGTGCAGGAGACATCCGAGCGGGAGGAGCGGGTCCGCGTGCTGAAGCCGGTCTGGGAGACATCGGAACGGGAAGAGGTCTGCACCGTGATGCGGCCGGTCAAGGAGGTCGTTTATCGGACTGACTATCAGACCGTAACCGAGCCTGTGGTGACGTACCGGGTCCAGTATATGGACATGGGCCAATACCGCGAGCAGCTCGTGCTGAAGCCGGGGCTGTTCCAGAGCCGATTGAGCTGGCAATCCGGTCGGCCGGTGGTGGACCCGACGACGGGCGCGGTGACGTGGCAGCTGGGCGGCTTATATTGGGTGCCCAACAACCGCGGTCGCTACGAGGTCCGCCAGGTGTGGCAGCCCAACGTGGTGGCGCAAACCGTGCCGCAAACGCAGTACGTCGCCAAGGCCGTGCCGGTGCAAGTGCCCGTGGAGGTCACCCGCTATCAGCCCGAGCAAATCGTTCGCAAGGTGCCCGTCCAGACCTGCCGGATGGTCGAGGAAGAGGTGGTGCGAAAGATTCCGGTCACGGTGACCAAGCCGGTGGTGGAGCGGGTCGAGAAGAAGGTGCCCGTCCAAACCTGCCGGATGGCGGAGGAGGAACAGGTACGACAAATGCCCGTGACCGTGTACAAACAGGTCTGCGAGGAGCAGGTCCGGAATATCCCGGTGCAAGTCTGCCGCATGGTCGCCGAGGAGCGCACGGTACAGATTCCGAGGACCGTGCAGAAGGTGGAACCGGTGGTCTATACGAGTTACCGGCCGCGGACGGTCGCCTGCCGGGTGCCGGTTGATCCTTGCTTGGTGCCCTTGGAGACGGTAAGTCCAGCGACCACGACGTTCGTGACACCTAGCGCGCCGGCGCCCGCGCCCGCACCCGCACCGGCTCCGCCAAGTTCTGGGAGTGGGCCCAGCGCGGCGGACCAGCCCCCGCAATTGCCGCAGCGAGCGGAGCGGCCCATCTTGCCCGGCCCCGCCACGGAAGAAACGCCCTCCCAGGGCAACGGCGCCGCGACCGGTCCAGCCGCGGAGAATGCCACGACCGGGACGTGATGAGAACGGGCCGCACGCCAAGCGGATGGCGCGCTCGGCGGCCCACACCGACTAACCCTTTCTCCTTCCAGGCCCCGCGCGAGGTTTCACCTCCGCGGGGTTTGGTTTTGTCGTCTTCGCAGTAGCGGCGGGCAAAGGGAGGCCAAGGCGAGATGGGTTCGCGCGACGATCCGCCGCTGGCGCCGGGTGCCTCGTTGAGGAGCGACGAGCAATGACTCATCCCATCCGCCAACCCGAGGTTCCTTCCCAGCGAGAAGGAACTTCGGCCTAACGCTGATGGTTCGCGTTTGGGAGGGGCGGAGTAGTTGTCGTTGGGCCCCGCTCCAACATCGCCGCCGTTACGCAACACAGCACCTGGGCAGAGAAGAGCCAGAGGGGATGCAGCGGCGGGAAATAGAACGTCTTGGGTCGCGTCAGCCACCAGGCCGGTTCCCAACCATCCCGGGTGCGTCTCCAGGGCACGCTCTCACCGGCCGATACCCCGGCTGTCGTCCCTGCGACCCGGCTTGCCATACCCGTCGTGTCCGCGAAGCGATCTGCGGAGCCTGGATACAGCGTCAAGACGTAGCCCCAGGTCATCCCAGCCAGGCATAGCAGGGCCAAGGTCCGCCGGGTCTGGCCCGCCGTCGCCCGGTTGCCGACACGCACGCTCGAGGAGAAGCGATGCGGTGCTGCCGTCTGGCCCGCGCTACCCGCGCTAGCCGTGGTCTTCGCTCGAACGGATTCCGCTGGAAGAGATATCGTGTCGATCACGGGCAAACCTGGGGCCAATGCACGGCGGCATTCGACGGCTGATACCCAAGAGAAGGCAGCCGATGATCGAGAAACAGAGGCAATTGGCGTGCCGTGGGCGACAGCGGCCGCGGTCGCCGGGATTTGCCGGTTTTGGGCTAGCTCCCGGTTGCAATCGGGCAACGCCTCGTCGCGGGGACGTTGGCTTTTTGCAGCGGCTGGGGAAAACAGGTGGACCTTCCCGGCTGGGCGTGCGGGGCGCGACTTTTCGGCAAGCCGTTCGGCCCATTGCTGAGGGATGCGGAAGACGGCCGAGTGCGCACAACCACACTGCGCAGAAGCGCCCCCATGCCGCATCGAGGAGCGACGGTTTGCCGCATCCGCATTTATGACGTAGGCTTTCCTAGGACGCCGTTTGCCGGGGCGAGCGTCGCGCGAGCCTGGTCCCGTCCCTACAGCCAACGGACCGGCGACACCAGTGCAAAGCAGCGGGTTTTAGAGCCTTCGGCCGAGGGAAGGGCTTTTGTCCACCGAGCGTGCCGCAAGCCCCGCCCTACCCGTTCAGAGCAGATGGCGGCGACTTTTCAGAGTAGGTTGCGACGAACAGGCTTCGCTTTGCGGAAATGAGCGATCGCTGAAATGCTAGGGGGTAAGATGTCTACAGGCTTGTCCATTCCGTTGGAAAAACTGCTGGCCAATGCCCAGTTGCCAGCCCTGCCGCAGAGCGCGATTCAAATCCTGCAAATCTCGCAAGACCCGGACGCGGGTCCGCCGGAGTTGGCAGTTCCCATCAATGCGGACCCGGGCCTGGCGGCTCAAGTCCTGAAGTTTGTCAATTCGTCGTATTTCGGCTTTCCCGGCAAGATCGCCAGCGTGCAGCAGGCCATCACCTTGGTCGGCATGAAGACGATCAAGAACTTCGTGCTGTGGAGCGCGGTGTTCAGCCTGATGCCTAGCCCGAAGTGCGGCCCCTTCGATGTCAAGAGCTTGTGGCGGGACTCGCTCCGCCGGGCGCTGTTCGCGCGAGAGCTGGGGCGGATTCTGGCGGCCTCGGACTGCGAAGAGCTTTTCGCGGCGGCGCTGCTGCAAGACATGGCTGTGCCGCTGCTGGCCAAGGAGATTCCGGAAATCTACATCAAGTTCCTGGCCGCACGGGAAGACGGCCGACGGCGGCTCTCCACCGTGGAGAAGGCGATCTGCCGCTGGTCGCACGCTGAGGCGGGAGGCATGATGGCCCGCCAGTGGAACCTCCCCGCCCGATTCGGCCAGCTCATCGAGCAGCATGTCGTATCGCCCTCCGAAGATTTGGCAGATCGCGAGCTAGGCGAGGCCGTGGTGGCCTTGTCCGCGATGCTCCCGGCGGGGAGCGATAGTTGCTGGCGCGAGTGGTCTGCCTTCGTGGGCTGGTATCAAAATGTAGTGGGTCACAGTGCCCCCGAACCCCTCGATGTGCTGCGAGAAGTGGACGGTTTGTGCACCGAATTGGCCCCGCTATTGAAGATGTCCACCGCCGGCAAAACGTTGACCGAATGGTACGAGGAAGCCGCCGACCGCTTGGACGAACAGCCCGTCGAGACCGGCTCCTGACGCTAGGCGATCTGTGGGCGTCCGCCGCCATCCCGCGGAGGAGGCCGTCCCAACGCCCCCGGGGCCGCTACGGCCAGGAACAGGCACGCCGTCTTGCAAAACAGGCATGCCGCCCTGCCAGAGGGGTCACCCGAGCGAGGGCCGCCTCCCTTACTTCTCTTGGTTCTCCGGGGAATGATCCTCGGCATTTTCCGCAGTGGGAGTTTCCGGCTTTTCCTTTTCGGCGTTGGCCGATTCCGGTTTGTCCTTTTCGGCGGTGGGCGATTCCGGTTTGTCCTCGGCCTGATTTGGCTGATGTGTGCCGGACTCAGCTCGGGAGTGCCGGCCATGAGTCCGCTCCCTGGCTGCTGGCTTTTTTGTCGGCTCGGCGAACGTCAGAGGTTCGACCAGCTCGACATTCAATTCGGAGACTTGCGCGGCCGAGGGGCCGATCTGTGTCCCCATCCCCTCGACCTTGGCCCCTTTTCGAATCAAGGAGGCGACCTCCTGTCCGCTCAATTCCAGGCTTATGTCGGCGTTATCCGCCAGCTCGAAGGTGATCGGCGCGCGGATGAAGGCGTTTGGTACTGCCACGGTGATTTTGCCGGTCCTGGCGATATTCGTTACCCGTGCCACGATCTCGAAGCGTTCGGTGGGCGGCCCGGCCGGGGCGCCGCGGGCTTGCCTTGGCGTCCTGGCCCGAGGGTTTGCAGCGGGAGTTCCACCGTTTTGGCTATCGAATCCGCCGCCCGGTAGCCCACCAGGTAGTCCGCCGGGAAGTCCGCCAGGTGGTCCACCCGGCAGCCCGCCGGGCAAGCCCGCCGCAGCCCCGCCACCCTCTCCCTCTTGCGTCGGCCGAGTGCCCTCGGGGAATACGCCCGGCAAATGATGCTGGTCGGGGGAGCACAAGATCAACGCGGCAAGCGGTTCCGTCACCGCCCCAGTCCTCTTATCGACGTCCGCCGTGAACATTACGAATACACCGGGACGAATGACGTCGGGCATGGCCTTGCCGGTGAGGGTCAGCTTGCAACCGCGGGCGGGGATCAGGTCCCAGGGTTGGCCCGTGGGTGAGAGAATCCGGATTCCCTGCGGCGAGACCGCCTCGATTGTCCCGGAGGCCTCGATGCGCTGTGCCTCGGCCGGCGGATTGCCTAGTTGCCGCGCTTGCCCTGGGCGGTGCATGGGGCCTTGCATCGGGTTGAACTGCGCCCAGGCCACGGCACCGCTCCAAGCCAATGCGCCGCACAAAAGGGCCTGTCCGAAAATCCACCAAGCTCGAACGTTTCGTGTCCCGGCCATGTTTTGACCTCGCCAAAGGAAATGGGTTGCCACCACGCCCCCATGCAGGGTGCCCCCATGCAGGGTTGTCTCCCTATTCATGATAATGCTTGCCAATCGGCAATGCGAGAAAGTTTGCCCGCAAGCGGCACGCTTGACAGTCGGGGAATCGCCGTTATGATAGACTACGTGGACGTTGGTGGTCGAACGCGAGGGCTTCGCGTTCGACGAACAGGGAATCCGGTGAAAAACCGGAGCGGTCCCCGCCGCTGTGACCAGGCGTCATTAGATTCACCCAGTCTCCATCGGCCATTGTCGCGATAGCACCTGGGACGAAGCTCGGCGATTTGCCGTGCGACGACTTGCGACGAGAAGGCCGGGCTGAATCGAGCCTGGAAGTCAGAAGACCTACCAACGTAGGGTTCCGAATCTTTGCGTGGGACGAAGGTTCGTGAGCGTAACCGTGACGGTAGTCGTCGTTACTCCGATCTGATTCCGTGCGTTTCGTGCTGGCGTGTCGCGCCGAATCGCGTGGCACGCAGGGCCATCCCTTGCTTGACGCGGGAGAAACTGCGGAATTGGCGTCTGGGCGGCTGCCGAGGGTAGATCGTGCGCGATGGATGCTTCATTAAGAACGTCGGCCGGATTCCGCACCGGCCGCGCGGGCCTCGCCGATCCGACGGCCCGCGTGGATCTCGCGACCCGCGTTGGAACCTGTGCACACCCCGTGGGCCGCGCATGGCGGCCTCTTTTGCGGAGCGGGTTCACACTGGTCGAACTCCTGGTCGTAATCGCCATCATCGGCGTGCTGATCGGCCTGCTCCTGCCGGCCGTGCAAGCCGCCCGCGAGGCCGCACGCCGCGCCTCCTGCACCAACAATCTTCGCCAGATCGGGCTGGGGCTACACAATTACCATCAGGCATTGGGGTGCTTCCCGCCGGGCGGGATCGAACACCGCCTGATGATCAACCCCAAGACGGGCAGACCGTACGGAGCCGCGGGGCGACAATTGGCCTGGTCCCTGCTGTTGCTCCCCTTTGTAGAGCAGCAGCCTTTGTACGACCAGATCGACACGGGAAAGCCGTTCGATGTCCCCGAGAATGCCGACGCCGCCAAGACGATCCTCGCCGTGTACATTTGCCCCAGCGCTACGACGCAGCGGGAGTTGCGGCAAGGACGTGGGCCCTGTGATTATGGCGGGATGTATGGTGAGCGTATTACCAGCCCCAACAACCCGCCCAAGGGGATGATGCTGTACGACAAGGCGTTGTCTGCGGCGGATGTCATTGATGGCACCTCGAACACGATCATCGTCTCGGAGGATGCGGACTTTCGTGACGGCCAATGGATCAACGGACTGAACGTCTTCGATCAGGCTTATGCGATCAATCGGGCACCGCCCTTCGAAAACGACATCCGCAGCAAGCACCCGGGCGGGGCCAACGCGGCATTCACCGACGGATCGGTTCATTTCTTGAAAGAGACCATGGATCTGAAGGTTCTAGCCGCCCTGTGTACCAGGGCAGGAGGTGAAGTCGTCGGCAATTGGTGAAAGAGTGTCTGCGCAGTAACGCGCGGCCCCTTGCGCACTGCATGGCGGGGCACGTTGTGGGGCATCGCGGGGCGATATAACGGGGCCGGTACGGCGGGCAGGAAAGATGTTTCCAGGCGTCGGCGGACGATGACCTGAGCGGAGGGTAGTTGAGTCCTGAGGGGACGGCAACATGCGACAGGAGTTCTGCATCGATGGTACGTTTGCTTTGCTTGTCCCTCGTCATCAGCGCGGGGCTGTGTTTGGCACGCCTGGCCGAAGCCGGGCCGTTTGATCCTGCGGCGGGTCAACCCGGGAGTTTGGCCGTGCACATGTCCAGTTTGGAGTTCCAAGGTTGGGCCACCGGGTGGCAGGATTACGTGGTTGGCTCGGATGTAACCACAGCCTGGCAAACGCCCAGCAAGGCCCTCGGACCGGCGGTGGGTACCAGTTATGACATCGTCTGCCTCGGAAACGGAGGGAGCATTGTTCTGAC
>DYLS01000079.1:0-7637 GCA_020721965.1 Blastopirellula marina
GCTACAACTTTCGCCACGCCGTGGATGTCTCGCAGCAGCCGGCCTTTCCCACGCCCGGCCGACACTACCTGGTGGAATATCGTTTGACTCCGGTGACCGGCCAGGAGATCGTCGCCCGATTCCGACTTTGGGCCGTCTGAGGCCGCCTTTCTCCGGCAATCGCGGGGACCGCCTTGCGCCGTGCGACCATAGAAGCCATAGCAAGAGGAGCCATCCATGAGCAACGAGTTTCCGGATGTGTCTGCGCTGCGTGTCATTCGATCGCAGTGCCTGGCCTTGATCGCGGAGTTGACGCTGCGACCCAAGCCCAGCTACGAGTTGGAAGGGCAGGCCGTATCGTGGAGCGAGTATCTGGCCCGGCTGAAGGACGTGGTCGAGTGGTGCGATCACAAATTGGCTGCCGCCGAGCCGTTCGAACTGAGGTCCCAGGCCGTGACCTGATGCCGCGCGGCGAGCGTTCGGGTCGGCCTCCCGCGGCGGATGGCCCGACGAAAAGGCCGAGAGTACCCAGTCTTTGGTCGAGAGGATGCCATGAGTGCCCCTCTGTTTTTACCCCACAACGATCCACCGCTGGTGGCAGATGGCGGAGAGAGCGTGACGCTGTTGCGAGCGGGGCGCGAGCCTGGCGTGAGCATTGGATGGGCCTTCCGTCGGGCGGTGCCCCCCGTCCGCGACGACCGCCGCAGCCCCCTGATCCGCGCCGAGGCCGTTTGGACGCTTGCGGAGTCCGAGGCCCCTGGCGGCATCCGATCCGGGGACGTGCTCCGCGACGTGGACGGGCGTCGCTGGGTGGTGCTGGCCGTCTCTCCCGCCCCGGCCGGGCGATTGGCGGTGTGGTGCCGTGACACCTCGGCCGCCTTCGAGCCAGGCTCCACGATCGACATCCAGGTCGCCGAGTTTCGCAAGGGGTCGCACGGCGAGCCGCTGCCGGTCTGGCGGCTGTTTGCGACGGGTGTGCCCTGTCGATGGCGCGACCCGACCGATGCGTCCCAGGAACCCAACGGTGGCGCCACGCGGCTATGGGTCGCCATGCCATTCACCGAAGGCACGTATCGCTTTCGCGATCGCTGGGGCCGAATGTTCGCCATCCGGAGGATTATCGACCCGGGTAGCCTGACCGACCCTGCCGAGATCGAGGCCGTCGCCTTCGGGCATCTGACGGCTGGGGATGGGTAGCGTCAGCCCGAGGTGGAAGCAGCAGCACAACGCTTACCCAAGCGCGGCGCGATACGAATAACGCCATGGTTCCACCACCAGCTTACGCTGGTGGGTCATGGTTGCGATTTTTCGATTGCACCAGCAGATCACGCTGGTGGGTCAGGGATTCGCGCGGCGGCATGTTGTCGATGGACGCGCCAGCGCACGAGCCTCGGGCGTCAGCCCGAGGTGGAAGCCCCCTGGATCGTGGAGGATCGCATGTCTCTCGAGCAAAGCGTGCAGCTTCGTTGGGCGGAGGACGCGGAGCTAACCGCCCTGATCGCGCCAGGGCGAGTATTCACAGCCCGATCGGCGGAGACCGTCTTGCCGCGGGCCGTCGTTGCCGTGGTTCGTAGCAAGCCGCTTTGGCTTGCCACCGGCAACCCGTGTTGGGAGGAACAGATGCTGCGGATCACCGTTGAGGACAGCAGCTATGATCGCGTGGCAACCATCGGCGACCGCCTGATGGCTGTTTTTGACCGGGCCTCTTGGGCGGCGGATACGGGCCTGGTCGTGGCGCGGATGACGTGCCTGCGGCGCGGCCCGATCCTCGCCGTCTCGCCTTTCGCCTGGCGGCAACGCAGCGAGTGGTCGGCCTTGCTGCGGATCGTGGAGTAGTCGGCCGACCGTCTGCCGCTATGGTGAACCAGCGGTCTTCCCGTTTTGTTCTCTTTCCCAAGCGAGGAAATTGCCATGCCACAATCGCTTCGTAGCTTGGTGTCGGCCCAGTTGGGCTGGACGTGGCGGGACGAACAAGACTTTGCGCTCTTGGCCGACGATAACCGATTGGAGTATCGCTCCCCGCTGCCCTCAGGGACGGCGGCGGGTGAGGCCGATGCCGTTTGGTATGCAGCGGGCAGCGCCTTGGCGGAGAACGCCTCGCAACGCTGGGACCTCACCGCCTTGCCGCGGAACGTCTTCGGCCGCACCATCACGCAATCCTTCGCCGCGATCAAGGCCCTTCTGCTCTTGCCCCGCGGCGAAAGCCAAGGCGTGTTGGTGCTGGGCGGCGATACCCTGACCCCCTGGTGGGAACCGTTCGGCGCAGCCGAGCAGACCCTTCGCATTTCCCCTGCCGGGGCCTTGCTGCTCAGTCATCCCGGCACCGGTTGGATGGTAACGGCCCAGGCCTGCAACCTGCAACTCAAGGCTCAAGGGGGAAGCGTCAGCTACGATCTGGCCCTGATCGGCGTCGCCGCGTGAGGTGTGCAACAGTCGGCCGGGCGGGTACCATCGCCCCCCTCGGCTGCCCGCGCGGCATCTCCGGATCGCAAGCAGAGGCCTTGCCCGCCGATACGGTGCCCCAGGGCACCATCGGCCCAAGCCGGTCCCGTAACACCCAAGGAGCGGTTCAATCTTCCGAGGGTGGCATCCAGCCCTTTTCCAGATACAAGATTGAGAGAGGTGAATCGTGAACGTCCAGTTTCAAGAATTGGCGGGGTCGCCCAGCGAACAGCACTCCGCGGAAGGCTTTCGCGCGGTGCGCCGCTTTCTCATCGCCTGGGAGGACCGGGAAGCCTTTGCGGCGGAGGTCCTGGGGCAGGGTGTGGAGCATGGGCTGCGGCCGGGGAGCCGCTATCCCGGCAAGGGCGACGTTTATGCAGTCAAGGTGCGTTTTTCTCCCGCCGATCCCGAGAGCTTGCGAAGGCTGCTGGCCGGGGAAGACGCGGATCCGTCCGCCTTGCTAGCCGATTATTCGGGCAGCCCCGCCCTGGCCACGGTGGAGTATCGTAGCCTACCTCCCCGAGACCGCCAGGATGGCCCGCCCACGCCTCGCGGCACGCACCTCAGTTATCGCATGGAGCCGGTGTGGGAGACGTTGTCGTTGGCGGCGTCGGGCTGGCACTGGTCGGACTTGCCCCAGCAAAACCTGCCCGTCGACGCGGTCCTGGACCTCCTGGTGCCACAAACGGACCACGTCCTCACCTGGCGGCGGGTCGTGAGGCCGCCCTGGCAATCCATCCGCGAATTGCAGGGGACGGTGAACGTCGATCCTTTCCTGGGATGCCCGACCGGCACGATGTTGTTTCTCGGCGCCGCCGCCAGCAAACTGTTTCGCGGCGCGGACGGCGATGAGGCCCCCTTCTGATGGGAATTGACGTATCGCTTTCGCGAACGGGCGATCAAGCATGGCAGCCAGGTGTTCGGGTGGAATCATCGCTATCGGTCGGACCCGCCGGGCTTTGCCGTTCCCGAAGACGCCGAGGGGCCGCTCTTCCCGCCGGCAGACTTCTCCTTGCTGTTTCGCGAAGAATAGCCGCCGCCGCGAGGTGAAAGCCGCTCCCTCGCGGTGAAGTTCGTCCGCGTGAGGTGAACGCTACTCGCGCGAGGTGAAAAGCGTCCCCACGAAGTGAAGATTATCCGGGTGGGGTGAATAAAGGCTGTCCGCCAGGCCCCCTCAATAGGCGAGCACGGCAGTTTGCGGCGTGCAGGCAGGCAGCGCACCGGAATAGACCACCGGTTGGCTTTGCGGGACGGGGACCGCCTGCATGGCCGGATCAGCCAGGTTTACCAGCGGATATCCCGGGTACTGCGGCATGGCCCAAGTCCCCGCAGGGTCGGCGGCGGGTTGATTGATTCGGGCGTTGCCCAAGTGCACGCGAAGCGTCATCCCGGCCCGCGGCACTTGCAACTCCACGCTCCGCGGCATGACCAGCCCCGAGACCGGGTCCCGGCGGTGATCGTACGAAACCGCCGAGGCCAGCAGTCGCCCTTGCGGATCGTACAGATGCTGGGCCAAAACCAGGCCGTATTGGGCGTCCAGCACCATCACTTTCGCCACAGGCCCCTCGGGGGTCTGCCGTCGGGTGCGGATTTCCAATCGGTTGCCGGCCAGGGGTATCGGGCCTTCGGTGGGCGAGGCCAAATCGATCTCCGCGATGCCGAACGCCTCCACCAGCCATTGGGGATCGAGCGGGACGGCACGGCGGGCGACGCTGCCCGGCAAGTCGTAATCCGACCACCGGCTGAAATACAGCGCCGGCGGTTGGTTCCGCTTGACCCAAAACCAAAACACCTCGTCGTTGCTGCCCACGTCCAGTTCCATCCCGCTAATCCCCGTCTCACCCCGTATTCGGAGCCGCCGAGGCCGCTCGAAGGCGATCTGCGTCCGCAAGGAGGGGATGCCCGGCCCGGAAATGACCGCCTCGTCCGCGATGAACGACTGAATTCGGGACGCGTTTCCGTTGACGAATGCCGCGATCTGATCGAGCGTAGGCGAAGGGGGAAGCTCCGGCCCGACGTACTCCGTCTCCGCCGTCGGGAGCATCCGGCAACCGGCTAGGCTCAGGCCCGCGAGAAGGACTAGCCACGGCACGGCCTGCCGCGCGAAATCCCTTCCCGTGCGTCTCTTCTCGGCTTCCATGCTGGATTCACCTTGTCTGCATTTTCACCCACTCGGGCCGGGGCGAACGGAGCCGACTCGTGACCCGGATATCGTTCCCGGCCAGGATCGCTTCCACCTTCCCCGGTTCGGGCCTGCGGGCTGCCGCTTCCGTTTTCAACTCGAACCGCCCGAGAACAATCGCCAGATGTCCTCCTGAAGGGATGAAAGCCGGGATTCGTCGGGGAGGACGACCGGCATCAGGTACGTCGCATCGCGCCGGGGGCAGTAAAAGCTGGCCACCTCATTCCCTTCCGGCGTGCGCTCCGTCTTCTCCAAGCGAAGAATCCGCCGCCGCATCATCCAGAGGGCCAGCAGGTAGCGAAAGTCCGCACGCTCAGCGTTGCCCTCCAGCTCTTCCAGACATTGCAGCATGACCTCGTCCGGGGCCCAATGCCTTCGCGTGCTGGAGGGCGGAGGAATCCGCGCCCGCCACCAGGCCACGCATTCGTCGGGGGGGCCGTGCCATGCCTCGATCGCGTAATCCAGCCGCCGCCACTGGCCATCGTCGTCCATCAAGACGCTGTAGTATTCCTCGCCGGGCTTCAACTCGCGGCCCGTCACCGCGCAGTGTCGCGTACAGCGTTCAATCTCGAAGTCGATCACCAGACTCGATCTCCGTGCTTCCGTCCCCCCAGTCCCGTCCCGTGGTCCCGCAGGAGGGCAATCATGGCCCGGCGGCGTAGAAAGCCCGTCTCCGTCCTTGTGTCTTCCAACGCCGTCCCATGCTCCGTTAGGCTGCTCCCGGGAAGCCATTCGCAAGTGCCGCCCTCTGCAAATCCCGCCTGCCGCGAAAAGGGGGCAGAAGATTAGCAGATTCCGGTGGGCGAGGCAATACGGAGCTGCACCGGGTCACGCCATTGGTCGCGAAGCCACCACCCGCCGCTACAGGCCGGGCCATCGTTCCCACCGGAAAGCGGCGCACGGATCGCTCCCGCAGCGTGGCCTCAAAGTCGGGCCAGTTTGTGGCGGCAGCAAAACGGGAAAACGCCCGGGGATTGCCCAGCCGAACATCCGGTGTATCTTTCATTGAGACAGATGGGCCACCGGCCTTCCCCCCTGAGTTGGGCGGGGTCATGCAACGCATCGCTTGAACCCAGATTTTCCCGTGCAACACGCATTCCCCCCGGATTTCCACTCAAACCGCTCGCTTTCGGCGGCAAGCCTGGCCGCAAGCGACCGCGGCACCGCTCCATCCGAGGAATCGCCCCCGGCCCGCCCGCCGCGTGATTTGCTCGATCAGCCTGCCGATGCCTTCCAGGAGACTTGGATAAGTAAGACAAGTGCGGATGCTGGAGTGCTGCTGGTCGGGCATGGGACCAGGGAGTCAGTAGGTCTGGAGCAGACCCAGGTCCTGGCTGGATGGATCAACCGTTCCCTGCGAGCGTGGGGGTTCGCCGGTCCGCACGGCCTCGCCTTCTTGGAACTGGCCCCGCCCGATATCCCCAAGGCGATTTCCTTGCTTTCCCCAGCGGAACTCCGCCGATTGGTCGTTGTCCCTCTGATGCTCTTCGCGGCGGGGCATGTCCGTCGCGATATCCCCCGGCAGGTGGCGGCGGCGCTGAGCGGGCGGGAGAGGCCCCAACCGGAATACCTCGACGCCCTGAATGATCACCCCGCTGTGCTGGAGCTTTCCCTGCGGCGCGAGTGCGAGGCCCTCGCCGGACGGTCGCCCGACGACGTCCCTGCCGACCGGACGTTCTACCTCTTCGTTTGCCGCGGTAACCGTGACCCCGAGGCCTTGGCCATGACCCACCGCGTGATGCGGTATCGAGCCAGCCAGTCTGGGTATCCGCATTTCGGCCCGGCTTACCTGGCGATCGCGCAACCGTCCCTCGATTCGGCCTTGGACCAATTGGCGCAGGGGCCTTGGCGCCGTGTGGTGGTGCAGCCGCACCTCCTGTTCCAAGGATTGCTCAATCTCGAATTGCGTGAAAAGGTCGCCGCGCGAGCCAAGGCTTGGCCCGACATCGATTGGGTCGTAACCAACGTCCTCGGCCCGGATCCGGTCTTGGCCCAGGGTATCGCCGCCCAGATCGCCGAGCGGTTGCGGAGTTGATCCCGTGATCCGAGCTGGCCATCTGGCCGAGCCATTGTTGCTAACGCGCATCGCATCCCTGCTCGCATGATGCGCTCAGTATGTCCTGTTGCGAGGCGTGATGTCGAATCACCGCAAGTTGTTGAGCCAGGCAGTCAACCCTGGGCCGCAGCATCAGGAGTCCGGCATCCGGCGGTCGGTACTCCTACGGCTATCGGACGACGTCCGCGTCGATGTGGTAGACCATCCCGCCGAATTGCTGGTTCAAGACGTCGGGCTGAGCCGTGAAGACGCCGCCTATGCCGATCCGCTTCGTGCTGTAATCCAGCTTGAGACCGTTTTTGAGATGGACCTCGACCATCTGGGTCGGCTTGAGCCGCCCCTGGCAGAACTGGCAGTGGGCAAGCTCGGCCAGCATCACAAAGTCGGTAACGCCAAATGCCTTTTCGCCTGCCGCCATGTGCCCGTACAGGAATACCTTTTTCCCTTCCAAGTCTTGCGACGTCTTGGAGATCGGGCTGCGGTCGTTGGGACTCGGTTGGAGATCAGCAAATGTGATCAGACGGTAGCCGGGCGGAGAGGCCGCCAGAAAGCTGTACGTCACCCAGCCCGATCCGGACAGCCCAAAGACCAACGAAAGCAACATACCCGTCTTCGCTACCCCCATCCCGAGACGCTCCTTGGGAAGCCGCCGGATTTCCCGCCGCGCGACCCACCCAAACGCTACCCCAGCAATCGGGATGATAATGGCGTACAGCGTCAAGAAGCAGATGATAGAGAGAATCCCTAAAATCAAGCTGATGACGGCATGGGGTTGAATGGATCGGTAAGCCGACCGCATTTGAGCCGCCAGCTTGTACGTCCGCCGCATTTGCGATGCAGCAATCTTGTTGCTGGGGATACCTACTGCCATGAGCGAGCTCCTCGAACTGCGAAACCCGACGGGCGCGACGGTGCCCCCTTCTCGCAGGGCCGTCGTCCTCATTCATTTTACGGGCAAAATCCGGCAAGATCCCGGCG
>DYLS01000079.1:7737-20966 GCA_020721965.1 Blastopirellula marina
CGCAGGGCCGTCGTCCTCATTCATTTTACGGGCAAAATCCGGCAAGATCCCGGCGTCATGCCCCCGTCGCTTCGGCTACGCACGGAGTCCAGCAAAGGTTCACGAGATGACCGGGACCCAACCGATCCGCCAGCCGGTTATCGCCTCGCCGGTCAATTATCAAGCCGCCAGCCTGTATTCGAACCGTCAAAGCCGCCAACGTATCTTCGAAGGGCCAGGGTGTATCAGCCGCCAGGGTATCTTCGAATCGCCAAGGTTAATCGGAGCCGCCAGCGTAAGCTGGCGGTGGCATCGCCGGGGACCCCATCGGACGGGTGGGGCGGCCAACCACGGCTCCCCGTGTCAAGGAAAAGTCGCGTTGAAGGTTGAGCCGATTGGTGGGGCTGATTACCGATCCGACGGCTGGTACAGGACGACCACCCAGTGCCCTTCGCCCGGGGGAGCCAGGTCGATCTTCTTCCCCCCCGTGATGGTATCCGTGCCCACCACCTCCCCTTTTTGGATGTCGATCCACTCCAGCCGCAACTCGTCCCGGCTATCGGTCCGATCGAGCAGGACGCGGCCGCCATTCGGGAAGTAGACCACACATTCCCCGTGGGCAGAGGCTGCCGCAAAGGCCTCGTTTCCCTCACGTTCGCTCAGCAAATCCTGTCGCGGTTCCAAGGTCCAGAAGGGGACGCGCTTTTCCACTCGTCGAGCCGCGCGAATCGATGCCTTGGCCGTCTCCGACAGGCCCAATCCGGCATCCGGTCGGTGGAATCGTGCCCCCGCCGCGCCCCCCAAAATCAATCGCCAGAACCGCTCCACCCCGTCGCGACTTGTACCGAATCGCCCGGTATCCGCCCCGTAGATTTTCACGCTATTCAGCGGTCGAGGGTGCCCGGCCACGTATTCCCGCGCCCAAAGTAGGTTCTTCCAATGGTCGTCTCCCGTATTTTGATTGTTCTGCGAAATGTCCGCGAAGCCGTACAGCTCGGGATGATCGAGCGTCCGCCGATGCTGTGCGGCCTTCAGGTCCCAGGCGTCCCACATCTCGGTCACGTACACCGTTTTCCCTCGCGACCGGGCTTGGTCGCGGATGAACTCGGCCCAGTATCTCCCCCAAGCCTCTTCCGCCGAGGTCTCGTTGTCCATGCAATACAGCACGTGGTCGTATGGCAGCGAATAGGAGAGCAATTTCTCCACGAACCGCCGCTGATAACGGAATACCGTTCGATTGTTCCGTTGGGCGGGCGTGGTGAAGAAAAACGGCTGTCGATCGGCCCCCGGGTGATCCGGATAGTGCGCCGCGAAGCCCGACTCCGCATAATCGTAGTTCACGTTGTTTTTGGGATTGTACGGATGCGGCCGCCAATCGTCGCGGGAATAGTCGAAGCGGTCCCAGACCTCGATCTGCACGACGATACCCCGTTCGGCCGTCCACTGGAGCAGGTTCTCGAAGCGTCGCCAGTACTCGTCGTTCCATTGGTTGAGGTCGTACTTGCCGTTTTCCAATCGCAAAAACGGATAGACCTCGAAGCCCTTATCGGGGCGGTCGCTCATGGTGTTGCGGATGTAATTCACGCCGGCGGCGGCCATCTCGTCCAGGTGTTGGCGGAGGTCCGGAATCTGAAACAGGTTGTCGTCTTTGCCGCCGCCCAAGAGCAAGACGGGCTTTCCCCGGTACTGCCAATAACGGGGATTCTCCTTCCAGGGCTGAATCGCATCGTCCGAGCATGCCGCCACCCCGGCCGCGCAGGCCCATAACGCTAGCACGAGAATCGCCGACAAATCCCCACGTGGCCGATGCGGCCCTGCCCCTCGCCACGGACGGAGGGCTTTCCGAAAGGGTTGCGGGTTGGCGGAACACTGCGGGTTGGCGGAACACGTGGTTCTCGCTGGGGGGCATTCGCAAGACATGGCTGCACCTCGTCAAGCTGGGCGAGTGAAAGGAGACGCAGAGAGGCGACGGCAGACCGGACGGCCTGGCTCGGGCACGCGACCAACATAGCCTCTAACCACGAAAGAACGGCAAAGCAATCGGCTCTCGGCCGCGGTGGCACTTCCCGCAAGCCGACGCCATTATAACTCGCGGCGCTGGGGGCCTCAACCTCGCGATCCCGCAATGCCCGTTGCGGAAATGGTATGGTAAAATCGGGATAGCTTCGACCTCGGCCCCGGCATCAGAAACAGGCTCGACGCACCGCATCACCCCATGTCGGATGAACCCGTTCCCGAAATCCCGCAGTGCGTGCCCGGCGATCAGCCGCGTAACGTGGCCGAGCTGGCGGAGCGGCTGTTGCCCGTGTACCGCGTGGAGGGGGGGACGATCCAGCTTTCCGGCTGCTCGCTGGATGACCATCTCTTTCTGCGGATCGACTTTCCGGGTCGGGAAGGCGAGGAAAGGGTCGTCTTGGATTCGCGTGGCCGCCTGCTGGATATGCGGCAAATAGCGATCCTGGGGCTGGACCAGACAGTCCCCCTGCCCAAGCCGCGCCCCGTTCCGCCCGACCTGCTGGAGCGGCTTTGGCGGCAGGGGCGGCAGGCCGCGGCGGAACGCCATCCCCTCGGCCCGCTTCGCCCATCCGTCGTCTGGTGCAAACACGTCGAGGGGCGCCTCCGTGCCTGTTTTGGGGAAAAGCTGCTGGAGGTCTCGTTCTGCGACTGGGCCAGGCGTCTGCAACCGCCCCCGTTCACCTGTCCCACCACCGGCCGAAGGTCCTTCGCTTTGACTCAGACCGACGACGGCCGGATTGTCGCCGCCGAAGAGGCCGCGGTCTGCGAGGAGACCCACCGCGTGGTCCTCCGCCGCGAATTGATTCGCTGCGAGGTGTCGGGCAAGGAGGTGCTGGTCTCCTTGACCACCCGCTGTCCGGTCTCGCATCAGGTCGTACTCCGGGACCGTCTGATGCCGTGCAAGCTGTGCGGCCAGGAAGTCAGCCCGGCCGTGCTAGAGGGTGGAACCTGCGCGGCTTGTCGCGGTGTGCGGCCGGTCTCCAAGAACGACCCACGCCTGGTGCGGATGCTAGCCGAGTATCCAGCCCTGGAGCGGTCGCTGTCCTGGAAGCTCGCGGAGACGTCGGACGTGTACATCGTGATCAGCCAAGGGTGGTGGCAGCGGTGGTATTGGGTGGTGGACAAGGATTCGCTACGGATCCTCCGCCTGGCCCGGGGCCGCCGCTTTTCCCCGGACTGGTACTTCCTCCCACCCGACGAATACCCCCCCCCGGCGGAATCCTAACCCAAATTTCCTGGACGTATTCTTGCGTATTTCATTCCTGGATAACGACTTCCGGTTGATTGGTACTGCTTACTGTCGTCATGCAATGGTTTTGCGTAAGTTTTTGTCCTGTAATGAGTTGTGCGATGCGCGTTGTACACAAAAAACGGTGGGAGAATCAGGGTGCTCCATGGGCGCAAATCGTTGATTTCACATCACTTACAGTTATCACCCCCAGTTCGCAGGGGGGAAGTTTGGGTTGGCGGGGGTCGCGCGGGGACGTCTTCAGGCGGCGGGAAGGTGGCGGGCGGCGGCCGAGCGTCGCGTTCCCTTGACGCTGCTCTCCCCACTGGAATAGGATGAAGGCTTTGCCGGTTTTTTACGGGGAAGCTGCGCACCGGCGGCGAGACCTTCGCCCCTGAGACGGCGGCCCGCGTTTTCTACGAATTCTTACTGTTCTTCAGGCGGCAAGTGGGCCTTGGCGCCCCCTCCCGCGAGCCAAGCCATGCAAGCCATCAAGGTTGGGATTCTGGGATTCGGCACGATCGGATCGGGTACCGCACGTTTGTTGCTGGAGCAGCGGGAGCGGATTTCGCGCCGCGCCGGCCGGGGCGTGGAACTCGCCCGGATCGTGGACAAGGACCTCTCCCGGCCGCGTAACGTGGCCGTCCCCCGGGAGCTGCTCTCGGACAACGTGGAAGCGCTGATCCGCGACCCCGAGATTCAGATCGCAGTGGAGCTGATCGGCGGTATCGAGCCGGCGCGAACGTTGGTGGCGGCCCTGCTGGAGAACGGGAAGGACGTGGTCACAGCCAACAAGGCGGTGCTGGCCGAGCATGGGCCGGAACTCTTCGAGATCGCGCGTCGGCACGGGCGGTCGATCGCTTTCGAGGCGGCGGTGGCGGGAGGCATCCCCATCATCGCGGCGATCGGGCAGAGTTTGGCCGCCAATGAAATCAGCAGCATCCACGCCGTTGTCAACGGTACCAGCAATTTCATCCTCACGGAGATGGAGGAAAAGGGCCAGGAATACGCCGCCGCGGTGGCCGAGGCGCAACGGTTGGGCTATGCCGAGGCCAGTCCCGCTATGGATGTCAACGGTACGGATGCCGCGCAGAAGCTGGCCATCCTCGCCCGGCTGGCCTTCGCCACGCAAGTCTCGTGGCACTCGATCCCCCGGCTGGGAATCGAGATCGTCCAAGCGGCAGACATGCGCTATGCCCGGGAGCTGGGCTACAGCATCAAGTTGTTGGCCGTGGCCGAGCGATCGGAGCAGGGGTTGCAATTGCACGTCTCGCCGACTCTGGTCCGCAGGGGGACGCCGTTGGCGGAGGTACGCGGGGCGTTCAACGCGGTCCGCGTGGTGGGGGATGCCGTGGGGCGGGTGTTCTTTCATGGATTGGGGGCCGGGCAAATGCCCACCGCCTCAGCCGTGGTGGCCGACATCATCGATACGGCGGTGGGGCGTGCGGCCATCACCTTTCGCGGACTGCGGTTGTGGGAGCGGGACGACCATGCCCCCCCGCTCCAGGAACCAGACAGCATCGTCAGCCGCAACTACCTGCGATTTCACGTGCAAGACCGACCCGGCGTGCTGGCCGAAATCGCCGGTATCTTGGGCAAGAACCAGATCTCCATCGCATCGGTCATTCAACACGAGGCCGAGACGGAAGACGGGGGGCCGGTACCGCTGGTCATCATGACGCACGAGGCCCGCGAGGGCGCCATGCAGCAGGCGATGGCCGCCATCGACCGCTTGGCGGTAGTTCGGCCGGGGAGCGTGCGGATGCGAGTACGCGGTTGATCGGGCCAGGGCGTGGTCTGCTCCCGGCGCACCGAGAAAGGGATTCGAACCAATGAAGTTCGTGATCGTGATACCCGACGGTTGTGCGGACGAACCTCAGGCCGAGCTGGGCGGAAAGACTCCCTTGCAGGCCGCGCGGACCCCGCACATGGACGCCGTGGCCCGCGCGGGCATCTGTGGATTGGCGAACCACGTTCCGTTGGCCCTGCCGCCCGGTTCGGATACCGCCAACCTGAGCCTGCTGGGCTACGACCCGATTCGCTACTACACGGGCCGAGCGCCGCTGGAGGCCGCCGCGCAGGGGATCACCTTGGGTCCCCAGGATTGGGCGATCCGCTGCAATTTGGTGACGATCCGCGATCGAATCATGGTCGACTTCACGGCCGGGCACATCAGCAGCGCGGAGGGCCGGTCCTTGATCGCCGCACTCCAGGAGGAGTTGGGGTCCGATCGGCTACGCTTTTATCCCGGGGTCAGCTACCGCAACTTGGCGGTGTATCGCGGGGCGGACGAGGCGGCCCCCTTCAGCCGCGACACGCAAACCACGCCCCCCCACGACTTGATGGATCGCTCGGTGCTGGACGATTTTCCGCGGGGGCCGGGGAGCGAGCTGTTGACGGCCTGGATGAGCGCCAGCGAATCGATCCTGGCTCGGCATCCCGTCAATCTGGAGCGGCAGAGGTCGGGCAAGCTCCCGGCGACGCACGCCTGGCTTTGGGGCCTGGGCAGTGCCCCGCGATTGCCGTCGTTCCTGGACTGCTACGGCGTCCGCGGGGCCATGATCACCGCCGTCGATCTCCTGCGGGGGCTGGCCTGCCTGCTCGGCTGGGACCGCATCGAGGTCCCCGGCGCGACCGGCTACCTGGATACCGACTACGCCGCCAAGGGACGTTATGCCCTGGAGGCGATCGAAAAGTACGATCTGGTCTGCGTCCACGTCGAGGCGACCGACGAGGCCTCGCACCAAGGGCAAGTGCGGGAAAAGGTCCAGGCCCTGGAGGAAATCGACCGGCACATCGTGGGGCCGCTGTGGGAAGCCGTTTCCAAGCTGGACCAATACCGCATCCTGATCTCGCCCGACCATCCCACGCCGCTGCGGACAAAGACGCACAGCCACGGGTTGGTGCCGTTCGCCTTGTCGGGAACGGGCCTGGCCGCCGGCGGGGCCGCGACCTACGACGAAGTCGCCGCCGCGGCCGGACCGCGGTTCGATCCCGGCTGGCGGTTGATGGGCTACTTCCTGGGAAAGGCATCCGCCGAACAAACGGCCGCAAGCTGATGCCACCGCCGCGAGTTGATGCGAGTTGATGCGCGTCCAGGAGGCAAACGGGCGGCGAGGCCTGGACGCAGGCCGGGTGAGGAGGATGGATCTGCGGCAAGGATCAGCCGAGCCTCGCCGATCCGCGGCTTGCGGGGCCGGCAGGGGCACGCGGAAGACCGTGGACCGGAGATCGGGACTGAAGGCAATCCATTCATCATTCGAGGCTGAGATACGGAATCGAGGAAAGTTGCCATGGGGATTCTGGTGCAGAAATTCGGTGGTACCAGCGTTGCGGATGCCGAGAAGATCATGGCTGCCGCGAGGCGTGCCATTCTGGCGCAGCGGCAGGGACGGCAAGTGGTCATGGTGGTCAGTGCCATGGGGCATACCACCGATCACCTGGTGGACCTGGCGCGGCAGATTACCAGCGATCCCCCGGCCCGCGAAATGGATATGCTCCTTTCCACGGGCGAGCAGGTCAGCGTGGCACTGATGGCCATGGCGATTCACTCCCTGGGGCACAAGGCGATCAGCTTTACGGGCGGGCAATTGGGGATTCGCACCGATTCCATGCACACCAAGGCCCGCATCCGTTCCATCTCCACCGATCGCATTCGTGCGGCGCTGGAGGAAGGCTGCATCGTGATCGCGGCGGGATTCCAGGGGGTCAGCGACACGGCGGACATCACCACCTTGGGCCGGGGGGGGAGTGATACCACGGCGGTGGCCCTGGCCGCGGCGCTGCACGCCGAACAGTGCGAAATCTACACGGACGTGGACGGCGTGTACACCACCGATCCGCGATTGGTCCCCGAGGCACGGCGGATGACCCGCATCGGATATGACGAAATGCTGGAGCTGGCGACGGCGGGGGCGGGCGTGATGCACAACCGCTCCATCGAGTTCGCCAAGCGGTTTTCCGTGCCGGTCCACGTGCGCAGCAGTTTCAGCGACAGCGAGGGCACGGTGATCTCGTGGCTGCCGGAGAGCCGGGCGGTGCCGGTCTGCGGAGCGGCCTTGATCCAGAAGGAGGCCCGGCTGACCGTTCGGGGCGTTCCCGATCGTCCGGGCGCGGCGGCCGCCATTTTCACGCGTTTGGCCGGGCGAAACATCCCTACCGACATGATCGTGCAGAACGTGGCCACGGACGGGCGGGCGGACATCTCGTTCACCGTGTTTCAGGAGGAATTGCCCGCCGCCCTCCGCATCGTCGAGGCGGTCGGAAAGGAGCTGGGCGTCGAGGAGGTCGGTTACGACGAAAACGTGGCCAAGGCCTCGGTAGTGGGCCTGGGAATGGCCAGGCAAGCCGGCGTGGCGGAGAAGCTGTTCGCCTCTCTTGCCGAAAAGGGGATCAACATCCTGATGATTACCACCAGCGAGATCAAGATTTCCGTGCTGGTGGACCGCGGCCAGGGCGTGGAAGCACTGCGGACAGCGCATGCGGCCTTTCGATTGGATCAGCCCCCGCCTCCCACCCCCGACGAGTCGGTGCCGGAAGCCAACGGCAAGAACGACCGGGAGCGGATCATCGGGCGGCTGCACGGGATGGAAGACCTGGTCATCGAATCGATCGCGCTGGATGAGACGCAAGGTCGGGTGACGATCGGCGACATCCCCGACCGGCCGGGTTTGGCGGCCAAGCTGTTCCAGCAAGTTTCCCGGGCGGGCGTGAACGTGGACATGATTGTGCAGAGTGTGGGCCGCGACGGTAAGGCTGCCATGAGCTTCACCATGCCCCAGGAAAGTTATGAGGCAGCGTTGGAGACCGCGCGGCGATTCAGCCGGGAGATCGGGGCCGCCGCACCCTCCGGCGAAAGGCAGGTCGCCAAGCTCTCCGTCTCGGGAACCGGCCTCAAAAGCCACGTGAGCGTGGCCGCGCGGGCATTTCGGGCCTTGGCGGAAGCCGGCGTGAACGTGGAAATGATCAGCACCAGCGAGGTCCGTCTGAATGTGGTGGTGCGGGGAGACGAGGGCCGCCGCGCTGCCGAGACCCTGCGGAGAGAATTCCAGGAGGAGCTGATCTGACGGGGCGACGAGGAGGGCCGCCACCGCGCGAAAGGCGTTCCGGCAGCGGCCCCCACGCGGTGTGCCTCCAGCCATCGAGCCGGGACGCCGCCAGCCATCGCGCCCGAAGACGCGGTTCGATCCAGCGGGAGTTCCGATTGACGGCCGGGCGGCATCGGGCGTACAATCCCGCTTTCGATGAGTTTGCCAGCAGCGGGTCGAGCATGGATTCCTTGGTCATTCAGCCGGTTGCATCGAAACGCGAGAAAAGGCTGTTTCTCGAGTTCCCGTGGTCCCTGTATCGCGGCGATCCGAATTGGATACCGCCCCTCCGCGCGAATCAGCGTGAGCTGGTCGGGTATCGCCCCCACCCCTTCTACGAGCGCAACGAGGCGCAGACCTTTTTGGCCTTGCGCGGCGACCAGGTGGTGGGCCGCATTGCGGCGATCTTGAATCGCGGGCATATCGAGCGGTTCGGCGACCAGCGTGGCTTTTTCGGGTTCTTCGAGTGCCGGGATGATCCCCAGGCCGCGGCGGGGCTTTTCGACGCGGTCCGCGGCTGGTTCGCCGAGCGGGGCATCCAGAAGCTCCGGGGCCCTGTCAATCCCAGCCTGAACTACGAATTGGGGTTGCTGATCGAGGGCTTCGACTCGCCCCCGACCTTCATGATGACCTATAACCCTCCGTATTATCAGCGGCTCATCGAGTCCTACGGCTTCCGCAAGGCGCAAGACCTGTATGCGTACTGGGGGCACGTCAGCATGCTCCCCGAAATCCGCGACAAGCTCAAACCGGTTTGCGATAAAATATCGGAGCGGCTGGGCGCGAAAATCCGCCCCCTCGACAAACGCCGGTTCCTGGAAGATGTGCACCTCTTTCTGGAAATCTACAATCAGTCGTTGACGAATACCTGGGGATTTGTGCCCATGACGGCGGCGGAGGTGCGCCACGTGGCCTCCGCCCTCCGCTGGCTGATGGTCCCGGAGCTGGCCTTGGGTGTGGAAGTCGACGGTCGCATGGTGGGAGCCGTTTTCGGATTACCCGACTACAATCCTAGAATCAAGAAGATCGACGGGCGATTGTTTCCTTTCGGTTTCCTGCGGCTTTTATGGAACAAGCGGGCCATCAAGCGGATTCGCGTCATCAGCACCAACGTCTTGCCAGAATATCAGCTCCTGGGGTTGGGCCTGGTGCTTCTGGACGGCCTGGTACCCAAGGCCTTGGAGTGGGGGATCGAAGAGGCCGAATTTTCCTGGGTCTTGGAGTCCAACGCGCTCTCGCGGGGAAGTTTGGAAAAGGGGGGAGCTAGGCGAATCAAGAGCTATCGGCTGTACGATTTCGGTCCGTGAAGCCGGTATCCTGGGTCGGCGGAGGGCGTCGCGGCGCGAGGATCTTACCACCCCGGTCGGGGCCAACATGAGTTCTTTCCATTTTTCCAACTTGTTCGACTTCGGCATGGAGCCGCGTCCCATGCTGCGGTTACGCATGCCGCAGGACAAGGGCGCACCGGTGCGGGTCCGCCGCGTGCAATCGTGGCGCGACCAATACTACTTCACGCGATTGCCGTGGCTGATCTACCAGAACGACCCGGCCTGGATCCCCCCGCTTTTGATCGAGGTCAAGGAGTTTCTCAATCCGCGGAAACACCCCTTTTTGCAGCACGGCACGGCCGTGCAATTCCTGGCCTGCCAAGACGGCTTTCCGGTGGGCCGGGTCATCGCCAGCGAAGACTCCCGCTACAACGCCAAGCACGGCACCAAGACCGCTTGCTTCGGCATGTTCGAGTCGATCGATTCACCGCAGGTGGCCGCTGCCCTGCTCGAGGCCGCCGCGAATTGGGCAAGGTCCCGGGGATTGAATCACCTCATGGGGCCTATCGACTACTCGATCAACTATCCGTGCGGCCTGCTCATCGAGGGCTTCGCCTATCCCCCGCGCGTGATGATGAATCATCATCCCCCCTATTACCAGGGCTTGCTGGAGGGCTGGGGGCTGACCAAGGCCAAGGACCTGTACGCCTGGTGGTTCGATACGGACAACGAGCACCTGCACAAGTGGACGCAGCGCGTGCGGCGAGTGGAGCAGCGTTGCCGGGCCGTGATCCGCCCCTTCGACATGAGCCGATTCGAGACCGAGATTGCCCGCTGCGCCGAGGTATATGCCGCCACGCGGTACGATCAGTGGGCCTTCATCGATCTCACACCGGCCGAGTTTCGCTACTTCGCCAAACGGCTGGCCCAGTTCGCACGCCCCGAAATGGTCCTTGTCGCCGAGGTGGACGGCAAGGCGGTCGGTTTCTCCATCGCGGTCCCGGATCTGAACGAGGCGATCCGGCCGCTCAACGGTCGGCTCACGTCCTGGGGAATGCCCATCGGAGCGGTCCGCCTGTTCCAGCGGATGCGGCAGGTAAGGATTGCCCGGGTCATGGTTTTGGGACTGATCCCCGGCTATCGCCACCGCGGGATCGCCGAGCAGATGATCTTCCGGACGATCGAATACGGGGTGGGCCAGTTGGGCTTCGAAGGCGCCGAACTGAGCTGGACCTTGGAAGATAACCACGCCATTAACCACACCGTCAGCGCCGTGGGGGGAAAACTCTACAAACGCTACCGCGTTTACGAAAAGATGCTGGATTGACGGCGGACGCACGCCCGCCGCTTCCACCCGACCCATCAGCGTAACTCGCGACCCACCAGCGTAAGCTGGTGGCGGAACGCGATTCTCCTCGCGGGGCACTCAGGATTACGTGGCGCTTTTCGGGCGGATCGCAATGCCCCACGGCCTCGGCGGCCGCTCACTCGCGAATCAACTCGCGGACCGTCATTCCCGATGGGATCATTGGCAAGACGTGCTCCTGATAGGGTACCAGCACATCGAGCAGGTACGGCTCATCGCTGGCCAGCATCTCTTTCAGGCCACTGAACAATTCCGATTTGTGGCGGATGTGCCGGGCCTTCCAGGAAAAGCCCCGGGCGAGCGTGACAAAATCGGGGTAATAGTGCTTGGGAACCAAGCCTTCGCCCAGGCCGACAGCCTCTGGCTGGTCGATGGGGCCGAGGTAGGTGTGGGCACGATTCCGCGCGTGGAACCGATCCTCCCATTGCACCACCATTCCCAAGTGCTGATTGTTCAGGAGCAGGACCTTCACGGGAATCTTTTCGCAGTGACAAGTAGCCATTTCCTGGATGTTCATCAGGAAGCTGCCATCGCCGTCGATGTCGATCACGAGCTTATCGGGATGGGCAACCTTGGCGCCCATCGCGGCGGGCAGGCCGAAGCCCATCGTCCCCAGCCCCAAGCTGGACAACCAGGTTCGCGGTCGGCGGAACTTGTAGAACTGGGCGGCCCACATCTGGTGCTGGCCCACCCCCGTCGCGATGATCGTGTCCCGGTCCTTCGTCAACTTCCACAGCTCGTAAATCGCTTGCTGCGGCAAGATGGCATCGGGATGCTCCCGGTACGAAAATGGCTCTGTCTCCTTCCAGACGCGAACCTTCTCCAGCCAATCGGAGGCGTCCTCCGGCGGCTCGACGATCCGGTTCAGCTCCCGGAGGGCGTATCGGAGATCGCTGACCACGGCGATGTGGGCCTGCTTGATCTTGTTGATCTCGGAGGGGTCCACGTCGATGTGGACGATCACGGCATTCTTGGCGAACTCCGCGACCTTGCCCGTCACGCGATCGTCGAACCGGACGCCAAAGGCCAGGAGCAGATCGCACTCGGCCACGGCGTAATTGGCATAGACGCTGCCGTGCATCCCCAGCATGTCCAGGGAGAGGGGGTGATCGCCCGGAAATCCGCCCAAACTCATGGCCGTCATGGCCACTGGGATATTCGTTTTCTCCACGAATTCGCGCAACTCAGCGTGGGCGCCGGAGGTAATCACGCCCCCGCCCGCGTAAATCACCGGCCGCCGCGCCTTGCGGATCGCCTGAGCGACCTCGCGGAGCTGCTCGGGGGTAGCGCGGGAGGTCTTGGGGTGATAGCCCGGCAAGTTCATGGGCACATTGTAGTCCGGCTTGGTTTGGGCGATTTGCACGTTTTTGGGGATGTCGATCAAGACCGGTCCCGGCCGGTCCGTGGAGGCCACATAGAAAGCCTCATGCAACACGCGTGCCAAATCGCGGACATCGGTGACCAGGTAATGATGCTTGGTCACGCTGCGGCTGACTTCGACGATCGGCGTCTCTTGGAAGGCGTCCGTCCCAATGACGGGGGTGGCCACCTGCCCGGTGATCGCGACGATCGGCACGCTGTCCAGCTTGGCGTCGGCCACCGGCGTGATCAAGTTCGTGGCGCCGGGGCCGCTCGTGGAGATGCATACGCCGACCTTGCCCGTCGAGCGGGCATATCCCTGGGCCGCAAATCCGCCTCCCTGCTCGTGCCGTGGCAGCACCACGCGGAGCTTGTCCCGAAATCGTGTCAGCGCCTGATGGATGGGCATGCTCGCCCCGCCGGGATACGCGAACACGACTTCCACACCGTGGTTGACCAACAACTGAACGACGATCTCCGCCCCACTGACAAGCTCTTCGCCTTGAGACGTAATCTGCACCTGGCGGGATGACTGGACAGCCGTGGACACGGACCTTCCTCCTCAATGGAAACGGAAACCCAGAATCTGAAAAATGCGATCCCAGCGAATGACGAAATCCCGGGATCGCTCCACACTAACCCTTCAGTTTATCCCCCGATGCCTTGCGTGGAAACGCGGAAAAGTCAAACCCATTCCGCAGTCCACATAATCTATACGTAACCGTTCACAGAAGATTCGCGGTACCAAGCCGTATCGACCACAACATGTCGTAGTTCCCTGGAGCAACTGGCGCCCACGAGCAGAGCGTCTTCCCCATATGGCTTGCGAGAACACCGCGTTTTCTGCATTGTTCTACGCGTGAACGGTTACATCTATACAATCCACCTATCTGTAATTGTTTCCACCCCCCAAAGGGCGACCCTGG
>DYLS01000226.1 GCA_020721965.1 Blastopirellula marina
TGGGTAAGCTGACCGATGAATACAAGGGGGCGGTAGAAGCTTTTGCCGAAGAGCATAATATCCCCTTGGTGCACTTTGCGCGTGGCGTGCGTAAGGACGACATCGCGGCTGAATATCGCGCGCGCCACGGCGAGCAAGAAGGGGTCTTATTCATCGGCATCGCACAAGAACGCGCCACAGCCTACAAGGCCCATAAGCGCACCCAAGGTCAGCAAGTGTTCTTCGATTACGCGCGTGAATCGGTCTACGTCAATCACTACTACTTCTACCTCCAAGACGATGATTTTGGTCCGGCCTTCATCAAAGTCTGCACTTACGCGCCCTATGCGGTCAAGGTCTGCCTCAATGGGCACGAATGGGCCAAGCGCCAAGCACGTAAGCGCGGTCTGGCTTTCGAAGCCTTGGATAACGGCTTTCTCTCCTGTACAGACGCGCCTGCGCTCCAAGCGCTCTGTGATCAGCTCGGTCCTGAACAGATCCAGGCGTTCTTCGAGAAATGGCAAAGCAAGCTTCCCTGGCGACTCACGGCCCAAGATCGGGAAGCGGGCTACCAGTACCGGCTGTCTCTCTGGCAAGTTGAGTTCAGCCGCACGCAGGTCTTCGACGATCCAGCGCGTGGGCGGCAGTGGTTCGAAGCCATCATCCGCGACAACCTGGACGTGGGGCGAGCGGACCGCATTCAGTTGGTGTTTGAGAAACGGGTCACTCAGCGCACACCCGGCCTGTTTCGTACCCAGGTCATCGAAGATGGCGTCAATCCCAGCTTGCATGCCTACTACAAGAAGACGCACGTCAAGCAATACTTCAAGGAAAACCGTGCGCTGCGCACCGAGACCACCATCAACAACGCCCGCGACTTTGGCATTGGTAAAGACATCTCCAACTTGCCCTTTTTGCAGCAACTGGGGCGACAGATCAACCGGCGTCTCTTGGACGCCCAACGTATCAGCTACGATTGTGTCTTGTCCGCGCAAAGCCTGGAACGGATTGTGCATCCTACCGTCACTGCTGACGGTCAACGTGCTCCGGCCCTCCGCTTGGGCGAACCGCGCGTGATGGCGCTCTTGAGCGCGCTCACGGCGTTCGTGCATATCCCGCTGGGCTTCACCAACAGCACCCTGCGCGAACAGATCGTTGATCTCCTTGACCTTGATCGCCAACCCTATACTGCGGCACAGATGTCGTACGATTTGCGACGCTTGCGTCTCAAGGGCATCATCTGGCGTGTCCCCAATTCCTACCGCTATCAGTTAACCACCTATGGACGCAAGGTGGCCGTATTCTTTTCCAAGTTGGAGACGCGTATCTTTCGCCAATTTCTCGCCGCGCTTGATCCTGCTCAACCGGTTCCATTACCCTTGGCCACGGCGCTCGAACAGGTCGAGCAAGCTGTCGCCCAACTGGTCGAGCACGCCCATTTGTCGCCCGCGGCAGCGTAATTCTTGCTTCATTTGTCAAAGATCGTCTATATGAAGATGTCTAGATACTGGATACTGGATACTGGATGCTAGATACTGGATACTGGATACTGGATGCTAGATACTGGATGCTGGATACTGGATGCTAGATACTGGATACTGGATACTGGATACTGGATGCTAGATACTGGATACTGGATGCTAGATACTGGATACTGGATGCTAGAGTTTCCAGCTTCCAGTTTCCAGCTTCCAGCATCCAGCTTCCAGCTTCCAGTTTCCAGCTTCCAGTTTCCAGCTTCCAGCTTCCAGCATCCAGCTTCCAGCTTCCAGCTTCCAGCTTCCAGCATCCAGCTTCCAGCATCCAGCTTCCAGCATCCAGCTTCCAGCATCCAGCTTCTAGCATCCAGCTTCCAGCATCCAGCTTTCAGCATCCAGCATCCAGCTTCCAGCATCCAGCTTCCAGCTTCTAGCATCCAGCTTCCAGCTTCCAGCTTCCAGCATCCAGCTTCTAGCATCCAGCTTCCAGCTTCTATCCTGTGAAATAGCTTTTCGATGTCTGCTGCCAGTTCTGGTTGCGCGGCAGTGATGGCCGCGATAAGGCGCGCGCCGCCTTCGTAGAAGGTGACGCGGCTGAAGGGCGGTTTGGCACCGCCGTGATTTTCGGCAAGGCCGAACTGTTGTTTGATCAGGTTTTCGGTGTAGCGTGCCAGGCCCTCTTTCCACTCCTGCCAGATCATATACTCAAAGTCTTCGGTGCGCAAGATGTTGCGTAGGCGCGCGCGGCAGTCGCGGATTGCGGTATGGTGGTTCTGCGCCGCTGCTTCGAGAAACGCCGCATAGGTTTCCACAAAATCGGGAGCGTCGTAGGGGAACGGGTAGTTGATCTCCCACATAAGGTCGTTGGCGGTTTGAGCCTGCCGGGCGACGCTCAATGTGGCTTTGAGTCTGTCTTCGCAGGTTTGGTACTGGTAACAATGGACAAACTCGTGGAGGATGGTGACATAGCCGTCGAGCGTGTCGAAGACGTCGTCGGTGACGACGCAGGCCGGTTTGCCCCCGTAGCACTCCAGTGGGAAAGCCGCGCGCACGCCCTGGGGGATTAGCATCGGCGTCGGCGCTTGTTTGACGAAGGTGTAGCGTTTACCGGATGGATCGACGTCGAAGATGAGGAACTGATCCCCGTCCACGATGGCGACGGGAGAGACGTGCTCCAGGAGTGGGTGTACATCCGCTATTTGGGCGCGAATCTCAAAAATCTTCTGCAAGTGCGTGGCGTATCTGCGCTGCACGGGCAACCATTCTCGTGTCGCCGGTCCCTCCTGCAATTTAAAAACCGCCTGGTTGGCTGGTTTTAGCGCATCGTACACACGTTCGACTTGCTTGGGATTGGTGTTCAATGGGATGTCATCCGGCGCGAAATAGCAGCAGGCGTCGGATTCGTCAGTCTCGGTCAATTGCCCGCCGGTGATCTCACACGCAAAGGCGAAAACCAAATCGTCTCTGTCCGGTTTCCCATAGACGCCGATAAGCCGACCGACAGCCACATCAAATCCGGTTTCTTCTTTGACTTCGCGGATGACAGCGTGTGGAGGTAGCTCACCGCTTTCCATGCCGCCGCCGGGCAGATTCCACATATCGATGTCGCGGCGATGGCACAACAGGACGCGCCCCACATCGTCAACGATAATGCCAAATGCGCCGATGGTGAACATCGCTACTCCTGCAAACCTGACAGGTTTTCTGAAACCTGTCAGGTTTGTTGATTTACACGAGCGCTTGATACGTCAATTGCTTGAAC
>DYLS01000006.1:0-8286 GCA_020721965.1 Blastopirellula marina
TACATGTCAATACGATATCGGCATGAATCTGCAAATCAATAGACGCACAACATAAATACATGACTAGACTTGCGCCCCCATTTGCACTTAACCCCTGGCCTCAGAATAGCTTACGGCAAAACGTCCTATGCAGCTTCGGATTAACTCACGCCCTGGCAACATCTTGCGTTGAAAACCAGAAGGGAAGCTTGGACTTGAGGCGATGCGTACCACGGGCTTCTGCGGGTATTGTATGCCCTGCGGGCTGGTCCAAGCTATGACCGTGGCCCAAGGCTCGCCTCGCGTTGCAGTTCACAGTGGCCACGGCCAGTCGTCGACAGGACCTGTTGAATACGACGGAAACGGCGGTTCATCATCCGGCTGCCTGTAGCAGGGTGGCGACTGACTTGTACACATACCGTCCACACCACCACCTTGGGTTATATGATCTGCCACCAGAAGGTGGCTGATCCTCTCAGACAGCGATCGAAAGGGCACTTCTGGAGAGATTTGGTGGGGTCTGTCCTCTCGGCATTGACGGGCGATGATCCAGATACTTCTTCCAATTTGCGTGGGCGGGAGGATCGACGTCTTGACCGGATTGCGGTAGGAAGATACATTTTCGGGAAGAAGCTTGCAGGTGAATCCATGATGGCGACGAATCCGCTTTTGAGCCTGTTGTTATTGCCTCATCCGTGAGGCAGGCTCTAGGTTCATCGATCGTTGGTGCGAGAACGCAAGAACCCAGGGCTGGCCAGCCTTGGGTTTTTTTGTGGCTGAGTTTCCCCCGGACTTTTGCAAACTGCTCGATCCCCCTCTGAGAGACGGAGACAAGCTGAAGTCCTGGGTAATTCAAGAAAAATGAGGAAAGCTGCTTTCATGGGGAACTGCCTTCGCCGTACGATCTCCCGGGGGAGGGATGAAGCTTGCGGAGCCCAAGTTGCAATAGTCCAGTTTCCCGTGAGGCATTGGAATCGGAAGTAACAGTCGTGTTTGCCAATAAGCGACGCTTTCGCCCTACCCGTGCTTGGTTGGTGTTGTGAAGCCGACCGATCGGTCGGCTATCCGCGTGAGGCCGAGGAGTGCCCCCCTCAATGCCTTTTCTTGACGGTATCTGGTGACCAGATATCCTCTAAGATTCTGGTTCAAGTAATAGTTCGATCTGTCTGTCGACCAACCAAGTGGAACGAAAAGCATGAATCCTTCTAAACATTCGACTGCGGAGTCCAATCGTAGGATCGTAATATTCGACACGACGCTGCGGGACGGAGAGCAATCCCCGGGCTGTAGCATGAATTTGGCTGAGAAGCTGGAGGTGGCACACGCCCTGGCCCAACTCGGGGTCGATGTCATCGAGGCTGGATTCCCGATTGCGTCCCCCGGTGATTTCGAGGCGGTGCAAGCCGTCTCGAAAGAGGTGCGAGGCTCGGTCATTTGCGGTCTGGCACGATGCCGGGAAGAGGACATCGACTGTGCATGGGACGCCCTTCGCGAGGCCGAATCACCGAGGATTCACGTGTTCTTGGCCACCAGTGCGATTCACCGAGAACGCAAGTTGAGGATGACCAAAGAGCAGATCATCGAGCGGGCGGTGGCCGGGGTAAAACGAGCCGTGGGCTACTGCTCCAATGTCGAGTTTTCACCGGAGGATGCCGCGCGGACGGAGATCGACTTTCTGTGCCAGGTGGTCGAAGCGGCGATCGATGCTGGGGCCACGACCGTAAATATTCCGGATACGGTGGGGTATGCAGTTCCCGAGCAGATGTATCGCGTGATCGCCATGCTTCGGGAAAGGGTTCCCAATATCGACAAGGCCGTGATCAGCGTGCACTGTCACAACGACTTGGGCATGGCCGTTGCAAATAGCTTGGCAGCGGTCCAGGCAGGGGCCGGGCAGATCGAGTGCACGATCAACGGCATTGGCGAGCGGGCGGGAAATTGTGCTCTGGAAGAGGTGGTGATGGGCCTCCGCGTGCGAAACGACGTATTCCACGCGGATACCGGTGTCATTACCCGGCGACTTGTCCCCACCAGCCGATTGGTGTCGGGTATTACCGGTATGCTTGTGCAACGGAATAAGGCCATCGTAGGGCAGAATGCCTTCGCCCATGAGGCCGGGATTCACCAAGACGGTATCTTGAAGGAACGGGCGACCTACGAGATCATGCAGCCGGAGGACGTGGGTTTTTCACGCAGCGACCTCGTGCTAGGGAAACACAGCGGACGCGCTGCCTTGGCGGCGAGATCGCGAGATTTGGGTTACGACCTGACGCAGGAGCAACTTGCCCGCGTGTTCCAAGACTTCAAGGCGTTGGCCGACAGAAAAAAAGAGATCTATGACGCCGACTTGGCCGCGCTCATCGAACAGCAAATCCACGTTGTCGAAGACACGTTTTCTTTGGAGAAATATGAAATCCAGACCGGCACCGATAAGCAACCCACGGTATCGCTGGCGCTCCGCCGCAGCGACGGCGAAGTCTGCCGGACGCAATTGGAGGCGGGGGATGGACCGGTCGATGCGGTCTTCCTGGCCATCGAAAAGCTTACTGGCGTGTCGGCGATCTGCCGAGATTTTCGAGTGCACAGTGTGACTGTGGGCAAAGATGCACAGGGTGAGGTCCAAGTACAGTTGGAGCATGGCGGCACGCTCTATCGCGGAAGAGGGGTCTCCACGGACAGTCTGGAGGCTAGTGCCAAGGCGTTCCTAAATGCCATCAACCGAATCCTCTCCGTGACAACGGACGCTCCTGCCGTAAAGAGCGACAGGGTGCGCTGAGGGGCGAGATCACGGGCTGATCGGCGGCACGGGATTCCAGGGCACGTCAGTTTCAGCCTCGATAAGCCCATCCATCGCAAACAGAATGAAGCCGCAAACGGGATGAAGCAGGGATGTTGGCGCAATATTTGGGACACCCAACGGAGGGATAGCCTGATCGGAGGAGGGGCTTTTCCTCCGCGGCGGCCGAGTGGCGGAATAGGCAGACGCACAGGACTTAAAATCCTGTGGGGAGTAATCCCCGTGCGGGTTCGAACCCCGCCTCGGCTACTGTTGTGCTTAAGCCGGAAGATGGGGAATTCTGCTCTTTGCGGCACTTGCTCGTTCTGATAAGATGGCGGCAGGTGGAGTCTCGAGGCGGCCCACCGTCGCTTGGCGCCAAATTACTGCCGTTTCGTCATGGAGGGCGAACATGGAGACGGTCAAGACCATTGCCGTTCTCGCCGTCCTGTTGGTGGTGGGGTATCTCGGTTATCAGGCCCTCACAAGGCCGCCGCAGTCGCCGACTCCCGGGGAGCAGGCCGCCGATTGGCCCAAAGACGGCGACCTGAATATCAACGTCCCCGATGTGCCCAGGGAGGTCGCTGGAGCGGTTAAGATCGGCGATTCTGCCGGGCCTGGAACGGCCGATCGCGGGGATGTAGCGACAAATGGCGTCTCTGGGGGGCAGGCTGTCCCTCACGCGGAAAATGGTGACGCGGGATTGTCGGCTGCTCAGCCCCGAGAGCAAGTTGGCCGTTTCGTGCGGCAGGATGGCGTGTCGGCATCTGCGATGGCTGGCTCTCCATCTAATGCCGCCAGTATCTCCGATTCGCAGCCTTCAGGCGGTTCACCTTCCCTGCCTGGCTCGTCTGAATCGTCGCAAGATGCCGCGCAGGGGGCGCAAAACGCCCCATCAGCCCCCAATGGTGGCGTAAGGCCGGAGTTCCAGGCGTTTATCGAAGCTGCCTACCAAAAGTTGGATCGTGGAGAGTTCGTGAATGTCCATCAAGTCCTTTCAGCCTGGTTCGGTGACGATCGATTAACCTCCGAGGAAAATCGCCTGCTTACCGACCTCTTGGATCAAATAGCAGGGACCGTAATCTATTCTCGGCAGGCATTCTTGGAGCCGGCCCATGTGGTCGAGCCGGGCGAGACGCTGGAGCGAATCGCGGATCGGTATGGAGTGCCTGCCCCGCTCTTGGCCAAGATCAACGGCATCGTGCACCCGGAGCAGCTCTCGCCGGGACAATCCTTAAAGGTAATTCACGGTCCTTTTGAGGGAAGGGTTTATCTTTCCAGAGGAGAGTTGGTGCTGTTTGTTCAAGGGCTTTACGCGGGGCGATTTCCCGTCACGATTGGGGCGGAGGCGAACGCGCAGCCCGGCGTATATCACGTTTGCGAGAAGGTGCAAAACCCCAGCTACTTCACCCCAACCGGCGTCATCTCGTCGGGGGATTCCAGCAATCCCTTAGGGCAGTTCTGGATCGGCCTGGGAGGGCGTTTGGGTATCCACGGTCCGGGGCGGGGAGAGATGGAGCAGCAGCCGAATCCCCCAGGCTCCCTAACCGTATCCGAGAACGACATTCGTGACGTTTACGACATCTTGTCGATCGGTTCACAGATCACAATTTTGCCGTGACACGTCCTCAAAGCCGCAACACGTCCCCCAAACAGGCCCCTGTTCCCGCAAATCTCCGGTTGTTGTCGGGGGAGCGGTTTCAGAAATCTTGGGTTTGCGACACAATTACGTTTTGTCCCCCATAAATTGTGTGTGCGGCCCCGATTCGGAGACCGCGGCATTGCGATTTTATCCGTCAACCCTGGGTCGTTGTTTTCAAAGGTAGCCGCCCGTGTACGACCGCGAAGCCCTGCGACAACTAATCCTCAAGCGAGCACTTCGTTTTGGACAGTTCACCTTGGCATCAGGCAAAACCTCGAGCTATTATCTCGATGGCAAACAAGTGACGTTGGACCCGGATGGGGCCAGACTGATCGGTGAGGGCCTGCTGGAGCTGTTTGCATCGACCGAAATGCCGGACGCAGTGGGGGGAATGTCAATCGGCGCTGACCCCATCACCTCCGCAGTGATTACGATTTCGGCAGTGCATCGCTCACCCATCCGCGGCTTCCTGGTCCGTAAACAACCGAAAGGACATGGGACGAACCAATACATCGAAGGTCCAGTAGATCCTGGCGATAGGGTCGTAATCGTCGAGGATGTGGTAACGACCGGCGGATCGTCCCTGGACGCTATGGAGCGGGCCGAAGCATTTGGTCTGAAGATCGTTCGTGTGGCGGCGATCGTGGACCGCTTGGAGGGGGGCGGCGCCGCCTTTGCCCGCCGGGGCATCCCGTTTTCCAGCCTTTTTACAATTCGCGATTTCGGCATCGAGCCTCCCAACAGTTCCAGGGAGCCTACCGCTTGCGACTAGGGTCTGCGGGCTCCTCCGACCCTTTGACGCTTGCCTGTTGGGATGTGGCGGCTTCGTACTACAGCGCAAGGTTGTTTCCTTGGCTCGACATCTTGTGGTGATGGGATATGACGGCGCGCTAGCTATGGTGCGTACATCATGCAATCAGGCGGACGTTGCGCTGTAGTATTAGACAATCGCCCGCTCGAATGCCGCGATGCCAAGCACGGATGATCTGGTTGGGTTGGCCACAAGGTCACGGATGAATCGGTCATGGAGTCCTCCCTGCATCGGCAAATGAAGGAGTTTTACTCCAGATCGGACGCGAGCTTCGAAGGGCAGGTGGGCCGCTACAGGATCGACGTCGTCTTGCCCGACAGGCTCGTCGAGGTGCAGTTAGGTCCCTTGGTAGTCCTGCGGCGGAAAGCGATTCAGCTTCTTCATTCGAATAACCTCCTGATCGTAAAACCGATCATTGCGGTCAAGCACATCATCCGCTTGCGGGAATCAGACGGGAGTGTGCTGACCCGGCGTCGCAGCCCAAAACATGGGAATATCTGGGAATTCTTCCACGATCTGATCCACTTTTGCCAAGTCTTCCCACACCCTCGACTGCATATCGATATTCCAATGGTTGAGATCGAGGAGCTACGGTATCCTGGTCCCAATCATCGGTTGGGAAAGCGAGGTTATCGCATCGCGGATCAAAGGCTCGTTTCGATCCGCGGGTGCGTTCGATTGCGCGACGGTCGTGATCTCTTGCGCCTGTTACCGGCCATACCATGCGACCCTTTTTATAGCCGCGATTTGGCCGATTGCCTCAGCGTGCCGCACTGGGTGGGGCAACGGATCGCGTACTGCCTCCATCAATGCGGCGTCAGCGACCGCATCGGCAAGACAAGGAGAGGGTACCTTTACGCATGGCGAGCTACGGCCGCCGCTCGACGCAGCGCCTGACTTGGACAAGGTAGCCTCACGAAGGACGTTCACGGTTTTCGAAACTCGGAGCGGAAGACGGCCCCGCCTTGCAGCCGGACACGGCGATCAAAATGTGTCCGATAATCCAGATCGGATTGGGCTGCTTGCTCGGGCACATGGATTGGCCCGGACAGACTCGAACAAGCCACGATCAAGGCCACGGACTCGTGAAAGTATTCCGCAACGTCTGTCCAAAAATTCAGGCGACCACCGGGGACAAGGACCCTGGCCACGTCACGGACAAAGCTCTCTCGCATTACCCGTCGCTTGCGATGCCTCTTTTTCCACCACGGGTCAGGAAAGTAAACGTGGACGGCGGTCACGCTTGCGTTGCCCAACCATTCGGCAAAAAAGCGGAGGGCGTCGCCATGAATGACCGCCGCGTTTGTCAATTCGCCTTTGACAAGTCCGGCGGCCGCATACCTGGCGTACTTCAGGGCGATCTCTATGCCGAGGAAATCCACGAGCGGCATCCCGCAAGCGGCTTTCCTAAGAAACAGCCCCTTGCCGCTGCCAACCTCGATCTCGAGGGGGGCCTTTCGGCCGAATACCGCCGCCGCATCCCAGGGCTGTGCTAGAGATGAAAGCTCGAAGAAATGCCGACTCAGGTCCAGCGAAGGATCAATCTTCCGCAGAATAGGGCGACCCATCTCAAGCCTTGTCGATCAGGACTCTGGCAGCACAAGAAGGCGCAGGACCGGTGACGATCCGAACGCTCCTTACAACCTAGCGATCCCTTGAAAACGGTTCTCCCTATGACCGCTTTCCGCGCGATATTGCCCGAGGATTCGCTACACGACCCCACTCCTTTCGACTTCAAGGACGATCACGCGGGGGGCAGCTATTCGGCGGGAGTCGAAGCCTGCAGTTCCTTGACGATCTTTTCCGGACTCAAGGGAATACCGAGCATGACTCCCTCGCAGACGAGCGAATTCTTGACGAAGCACTGGAACTCGCACGTCATCATGGTTGCCCTGGCCCGCAATAGCCGGACTACGATCACAAACCGATCACCCGGCCAAACGATTCCCCGAAAGCGGACCTCCTGGAAGCCGCCAAACCCCACCATCGGGGCATTCATCAGCCGATATTTCAGGGTGTAGTAGCTTGCCAATTGGGCGGCTGCTTCGCACATCAGGACGCCCGGCATCAAGGGCATTCCTGGAAAGTGCCCGCGAATCCAGAATTCATCCTCTCCCAGGTCCTTGAACCCGGCACAAACTGCCTGCTCGGGATCCTCGTAGCAGACCGCCGTCAGTTGCTCCATCTCAAACCGCTGAGGGTTGTACTTCCGGATCTCTTCGATGTCGGCGACGATCGTGTTGGTATCGATTTGATCTGGAGCGAGGATGAACGTCTTCTTGGCCACGTCACAGGACTCCTTGCGAATCCGGGTTTGGCACCCATCCTTTGCGTGGTTCTATTTCTCCCGCGGTAGCGCGCGGATAGCTGCCTGGCGATTGGCAGGCTGCCACCGCCGACTTGCAGAGTTAATGGCTGCCTCACGCACAAAGCTCACGTCTTTACAACCCAGCGTTTCTTCCGCCTAGCCTTGGCATTGGCTGGGCGTTTACCATGATTGGCTTTCTTGAGTTGGCGATGCGGTTTTGTCACTTTTTCACCCCCAATCCTAAAACTGGAAACCGTGATTGCTGTCGGGAAACTGTGATTGCTCTCGCCGTCGCAGACGGCGGGTTTACTCTTCGTGAGAAAAGATAGTTTAACGCAATGGGGCGAAAATCGAAAGTGCTTCCCCGCGGCGGATCATGCTTTTGCCTGACAAAGCCTAACACAAGGGTCGCAATCCATCAGAGACGCAGCTCGCGTACAATTGCCACCCCAAGGGGGGGGCGTGGTTTCGCCCTTGCCACATCATCCGTAGCACGCGATCAACGGGGATCGGCAGGAGGGCAAACGTTCCGGCGTAGCTTGCCTTCCTGATGGGTCCAGAGCCTTGAGTAATGGCCCATTTACATTGGGCAAAGGTGCCAACGCAAGCGATCCGGGGCCTCGCGGATCTGGGGCGTAACTGAGCGTGGCGAAACGTAGGCCAATTTCTCCACGATGGGACGTGCACTGGACGCTTTAGAGGGTGGGCATCTTGGGGTATGCTTAGCCGCTGGCTTAGCCGCGATCCCGACAGCAATGCCGCACTTCACA
>DYLS01000006.1:8386-72891 GCA_020721965.1 Blastopirellula marina
GGTATGCTTAGCCGCTGGCTTAGCCGCGATCCCGACAGCAATGCCGCACTTCACAATAATGCCGTACTTCACAATCGCGGGTTGCAGCGGAAGACCTGACTCTTACGACAGACTCTTGCCACAGCGGTAGTCGAGATCTCGTCGGTATAACCCAAGCACCGACGCCGGGTTGTGTTCGCGACGCGATGGCTTGAATTACGGCTGGAAGGTCTGGTACACTAGACGCTTTTGCCGAGTACAGCAGAAGCGTCGCGAATCCCTCCGCTATGGCCGGATAAGAGCTACATCCGGATAAGAGCAGGGCAGGCTCGCCGCGTGTCTTCGCGAATACGATTTCGAGCACCGAACCACGGGAACACAAGCTCAGAGGATCGCCATCTATGAAACGAACACTCGTTTTGTTGAAGCCCGATTGTGTGCAGCGTCGCCTCATGGGCCGGGTCATCTCCAGGTTTGAAGAAAAAGGCTTCAACATCGTGGGCATGAAGATGTTGCGAGTGACCCCGGCATTGGCAAGGCAGCATTACGCGGAACACGTACAGAAAAGTTGGTATCCCGGGCTAGAGGCTTTTATCACCTCCGCACCGATCGTCGCGATGGTGGTGGAGGGACCGGATGCAATTCGTGTGGTTCGCGAGATGGTCGGCGCAACCAATGGTCTCAAGGCCGTGGCCGGCACCATTCGTGGCGACTTCAGTTCCTCACGCCAAATGAATCTGGTTCATGCCTCGGACAGCCCGGAGTCGGCACAACGCGAGCTGGCCATCTTCTTCCAGGAAGAGGAAATCTGCGAATACACCCCTCTCATGAGCGACGCACTCCGCGCCGCCGATGAATGACCCGCCTGGCACAGGAACATCAGATTGAAAAAAGCTCGCTGGGTCAATCGTAAAGAACGGTTTCTCGGGCATTTAGCCTCGCAGGCTGTTATTGTACTGGGGGAATTGTGTTTTTGTGTCACAATCCTTTGGAGCGCGGTTGTAATTGCCGAAGACTGGCCGGCATGGCGAGGTCCATTAGGCACAGGAGTCTGTCGAGAGACCGGCGTGCCCTGGAAATGGTCGCGAGAGGAGAATGTCCGCTGGACGGCAGAGATTCCGGCCTGGGGTAACAGTACGCCGGTCGTGTGGCGAGATAAGGTCTTTGTTACATCCCAAGACGAGCAGAACGACCTCCTGCTGATATGCCTGCGGAAAACGGACGGCCAAGTTCTTTGGACACGCAAGGTGGGGCATGGGGAGGTTCCTAATGACGCCCCGCGCGGACAACAGAAATTTCATGCTCTGAACAATCTGGCCAGCCCCTCGCCGGTGACAGATGGGCGTTTCGTGGCGGCCCATTTCGGAAACGGTGATTTGGCTGTGTTCGACTTGGACGGGAATCTCTTGTGGCGACGCAACTTGCAGGAAGATCACGGGCCGTATAGCATCTGGTGGGGACACGCCAATAGCCCGGTCATCGTCGGGGACCTATTGATATCGATCTGTATTCAAGACTCCTTGGCCGACATTCAAGATCATCCCAGCATTAGCTATGTCTTGGCCCACGACCTGCAAAGCGGCAAGTTAGTGTGGTTTACGCAGAGAATGACCGGCGCGGAAAAAGAACATGGTGATGCCTACACCACACCCCTCCTGCGTGAGACGAACGGCCGCGTGGAAGTTATTGTGATGGGGGCCGAACGGTTGGACGCCTACGACTCCGCGACGGGAAGCCAGGTGTGGGCATTGCCCGGATTGCTGGGCAATCGCGTGATAACGAGTCCCACCATTCATGACGACGTGATTTATGCCACAATCGGCATGCGAGGTCCGGCTTTTGCCGTCAAAATCGGCGGTAGCGGCTTGCTTTCCCAGGACAAAATATTGTGGCAGTACGCGAAAAACACCCCAGATTCACCATCACCGGTGGTTTGTAACGGGTTGCTTTTCATGGCTGCCGACAATGGTATCGTCCAATGTCTCGACATCGTCACAGGTGAGCTGTGCTGGCGTGAACGAATGGGGCGAGAGTTCAAGGCTTCACCGATCACGGCGGAGAATCGCGTTTACTTTCTCGACACGTCAGGGCGTTGCACCGTTGTAGAGGCATCGCGGGACTTTCGCCCACTAGCCACGAATGAGATTCCTGATCGGATGTTGGCCTCGCCGGTAGTTTCCGACGGGAACCTTCTTCTTCGCGGCAGAGAGCGCCTTTACTGCATTGCTGTTGATGCGAGATAGAGGCAGGGGCCTTTAGCCGACGCTGGGCATTCTCGATGGTCCCTTTCTCCACTCTTTCTCGCTTCCTTCGCCGCTTCTTCCTTCTTTCTCGCTTCGTTTCCAACTTCTTCCCGCTTCGTTGCTTCGTTCTCCACTCAATCGTACCCGCGGTGCGCGTACCCCGCCGGAATGGGACGAAGATCCGAGCTTGCCGTAGTTACGTCCCAGCAATCAGGGCGATCACGGACGATTGGATTCGGGCTGCCGAAAATAACGATCGTGCGGAGTGTGACGGCAAAGATTTCGACCACCTCCGCGGGCATGTTGTCGAAACTGCGCCTTGCAAGCGTCAGTGGAGTATTTTTTTGCAGAGACTGTCTTGCATATCCTGCCTGGCGGGCCTAGCCAAAACGAAAGCAGTGTCTTGCCGTATTGTTCCTCCACTGAGCCTAGCACCATATTGCAACCCTGCTTGAGATTGGAAAGGCTTGGGCAAGACAAAATGCAGCCATTTTCTCACGACATTGCCCTCGGCTTTTGGAGCCTCGAACATGCTCGAATTGATCGACCTGAACCAACGTATTTCCAAAAAGGACTACGAGCAATGGTATCCACAACTCGAAATCGAGCTTGGTAGCTGCCAACGGGCGGCTCGCGAGGTCGGCTTGCCGTCCATTTGGGTGTTCGAAGGCTGGCACGCCGCGGGCAAGGGTTTACTGATCAACCGCTTGACGCAAGCCTTGGATCCTCGCGGATTCCGGGTTCACCTCATGACCTCTCCGAATCCCGAGGAGTCGCGACGTCCTTGGCTGTGGCGCTATTGGATGAAACTCCCTGCGGCCGGAGAGATCGCTATCTTCGACCATTCGTGGTACTCCCGAGTCCTGGGCGAACGCATTGGCGGCGAGGTCTCTGAAAAGGAAGTGCTCCGCGCATATTCGCAGATTTTGGAATTCGAACGGCAGTTAACCTCCGCAGGGGTCTTGATCCACAAATTCTGGTTACACGTGGATGCCCAGGAGCAACGCAAGCGGTTCAGAAAGCTTAAGAAAGATGCCGCGACGGCTTGGAAGGTCACAAAGGGCTATTGGGAGCAGAACCGGAATTACGATCGCTGGATACAAGCCGTGGAGGAGACCTTGGCCCGCACGAACACCCCCGATGCCCCTTGGACCATCGTGGAGGCTACGCACGCCAAATATGCCCGTGTCAAGATTTTTCGAACACTTTCGCAACGGATGCGAGAAGCCGTCGCCGCAAGGCAAGATGTGCCGCCTGCGAAGGGCACCCCAATGCCAGCGCCAAGCTCGAACGCTCTGGTCCGTCCTACCGTCCTGGATCGCGTGGACCTGACCCGTTCGTTGACACGAGAAGAGTACGAACGAGAGCTTCGCACACTCCGTTCGAGACTGTACGATCTAGAGCACCTGGCCTATCAGGCCAAGATTCCCATCGTCATCGCTTACGAGGGTTGGGACGCGGCAGGCAAAGGGGGCAATATCAAACGGTTGACTCGCGGATTGGACCCCCGGGGTTATCAAGTCGTCCCGATTGGACCTCCCTCGGACGAGGAGCGACTACATCACTACTTGTGGCGATTCTGGCGGCATATCCCCAAAACAGGCCACATCACGATCTTTGACCGCTCTTGGTACGGTCGCGTCCTCGTCGAGCGAGTGGAAGGTTTTTGCACGGAGGGAGAGTGGCGACGGGCGTTCTCGGAGATCAACGAGTTCGAACATCAACTCGTCGATTCGGGAACGGTGATCGTCAAGTTCTGGCTCCACATCGATCAAACGGAGCAACTGCGGCGATTCCAAGAGCGCGCCAACACCCCGTCGAAGCAATGGAAGATCACGGACGAAGACTGGCGAAATCGCGAGAAATGGCCGCAGTATGAGGTTGCCGTCGTGGATATGCTGGAACGCACCAGCACCGTTCACGCCCCGTGGACGATTCTGGAGGCCAATTGCAAACTCTACGCGCGGATCAAGGCTTTAAAAACCGTTGCCGACGCAATCGAATCTGCAATTCACAGCCGCAGATGACTGCGTCACCTCGGACTTGAAGCCCAGGCTCTCACTCGCCTACAAACGGTAGAAGGGCCATGTAGCGGGCGCGCTTGATCGCCATTGTCACGACGTGCTGGCTGGCAGCCGCGCATCCCGTCTTGCGCCGCCCCACAATCTTCCCCTGACGATTCGTCAGTTTTTTGAGCAGCTCGATATCCTTGTAATCCACGTACAGGGGCCGAGGATACTGTCCATCCACCATCAAGGGATCGCGTTTCCGTCGCTTAGTTCGCACCCGTTTCTTGGCCATACGCGTTACCTATTCCAAGTTTCAATAAGCGAGATACACCCCACCGCGACGGCGTGCGTCGCATGAGCAACATCATGAGTATGACATCAGTGTATCAATCCACGAGATTTTCGCAAGGATGGCTGAGCGGACAATCCCCACGTGTGCGGGGGCAGTTTGAGGCTTACGGAATGCGCCGACGACCTTAGTACGACAGGAGACCCCCTCTAATGGCGGGAAATACCCGGCCCATTTTGTGAGCGGTTATGCCCCACCGCTACAAGATTTTGCCCGGTGGCCCACTCTTATTTCACACGCCCATTGAGGCACAACATGTAGCATTGGCAGGGACTTCTGGAATCAACATATAGTGACGAGCAATGGCGGTTGGGCACCACGAGATTTTGAGCCAAGCAAACAAACCTGCGCTGTAGTATGAGTGGCCGAAGCCGGTTGCTCAATGCTTTTTGACCGATACCCCAACGCCGCTCCTGTCCATGTGTAGGAAAATCGTTTCCAAATCGGGATTGTTCGTGATTGCTTCCACGAATCGCGGGTCCGCCATATTGGGGGTCATGTTGTGGGCAATGACGACCCCCCCCGGACGGACCAGCGGCAGAAGCTTTTGCAGGTAGTCTAAATAGCCGGTCTTATCTGCATCGAGAAATAAGACGTCGATCGGATCCTTGAGCTGCTTGACGGTCTCGTGAGCGTCACCAAGCACTTGCGTGACAATGTCGGACACCCCGGCCGCCTCAAAATTGGCCTTGGCCATGGCTGACCGTCTTTCGTCAATGTCGAACGTCGTCAGCGCGCCGCCGGTCCCTTTCAGGGCCAAACAGAACCACAAACCGGAATAACCTACCGAGGTTCCGATCTCAACTACGCGTTTGGCGCCGACGGCCTCGGTCCAGGCACGGAGCAGGCGACCATCCTCCTCGGGCACGATCATATTCCCGGCTCGTTGTTCGCGTCCCACCCGATCGATCACCTCGAGGATGCGTTTTTCAACGTCATTCTTGGGCAGCGTCCGGGCCTCAAAGATAGCACGAGGGGCAAGGGGACGTTGCGCCCAAGCCAGGGTAAATGCCGTAGCGACAGCCAAACCCAGCGCAATAACGAGAGCTTGCCGCATGTTGACCTCCTCATTCAGGCGTTAGGGCGAAACAATCAAACCGCGAACCGTGGGCGAGCAGGGCATCCGAAATTTGTTGCGATTGATCCGGAGGCCGTGCTTGACCACCCGTTGCAATCGCAGATAAAGCCTCCAAAATATCCTGAGGTACTTTCAGACCACGGCGTAAAATCCGTCGGATTGCATGATGGGCCCGGCACACTTTGCGAGGTAGTACGTCGCATCAGCACCAGATGTTGAGCCAAGCGAACAACCCTGCGCTGTATGATTGGTGTGGCGTTTCCATATTTTAACCCCGGATATCGCAAGAAGTATCCGTGAAGGCACGAAAAACAAAAGAGCAAAGGATCGTGGGGGAAATGACTGAGGAAGTCTTAGACAGCGTTGGCCGGTTTGAGAACGAGAGTCTTAGTTACGACCCCATTCACGGATATATCGAATTTGTTCCGCAACGGGGAGTTCCTGCGCATGAGGTCAGCGAGCAGGCAGTCATCGACCATCCGTGGGTTCAACGGTTGAGGCAGATTCATCAGCTACAAACGGCCTGGCTGGTCTTTCCAACGGCGGTCCATACCCGATTTCAGCACGTCTTGGGGGCCATGCATCTGGCCGGGCGGTGTGCCCGACAGTTGTACGAGGGATTGAAGCGCGTCGACCGTGGAACTCCCAGTCCCGCCTACGTGGAAACGCTATTGCGATTGGCGGGGCTGTTGCACGATACGGGCCACGGACCTTTCGGGCACTTCTTTGATCAATTCTACTTGAAACGCTATGGCTTGAACCACGAAACTTTGGGGGCCGAGATCATTCGCCGGGAACTGGGGGCGATGTTGCGGCTCGTGCGTCGCAACCCCAACGGCGCGATGCCTTCGGATGAAACGATCGATCCCGAACACATCTGTTTCCTAATCACCCGGCCTCGTGAAAACGACCTTGCCGGAATGCCAAACTGGCTGCGGCTCTTGCGGGGCTTGTTCAGCGGAATCTATACCGTGGACAACATGGATTTTGTCCTGCGGGACGCTTATATGTCGGGGTACAATTGCCGCATTTTCGATTTGGAGCGGCTTCTGCACTACAGTTTCGTGGGGCCGCAGGGCTTGACGATCCATGAGCGAGGCCTCCCTTCACTGGTGCGATTCATCTCGGCCAGGGCAGAGCTATTTCGATCGATCTATTTCCACCGCACGGTCCGCTCCATCGATTTGACGTTGCAAGACCTGTTTGCAAGCAGTCATGCGAGGCTGTTTCCCGGCGATCCGCTGCGGCATCTCGACCAGTACCGCGAGTTGACCGACTGGTCGCTACTCGTTGATGTCGGGCGCTGGGTGCGTTCACCCGACGCTGAAACGGCGGAGCTGGGGGCACGTTGGCAGGACTTCCTGACGCGTCGCATTCGATGGAAAATGGTGTGTGAGCGGACCGTTTTCTTTCGGCGAGGCCAATCCGAGGAGTCGAGCGTTTTCAGCGATGAAAGGCTGTTTGAGGAAGCGGTGCGCAATCGGCTTCCCGAGGATTTGCGCGACATTCCCCTGCGGTTTGACCCGCCGAGGCACGTGCACCGGCCCGGGTCTCGCGCCCCGGCGTCCGGTCAGAATTACCTTTACGATCCATCGACACGGGAAATCCGTCCCTTGGATGCCCGCGAGCTGTACCGGGAGATACCGCTCAGCTATCGCATTTGCCGAATCTACGCCTTGGATTTGCAATGTGCCAGCGAGGTTGCCGCCGCGATGGATAGCTTGATAGGCAGCGACCAAGCCGACGACCCGACTAACATGTGAAGGATTGTGGAAGCAAATCCTGGTCCTTTCCTCTTGTATCCCAAGGGACTGGGGTGGTGTTCCTTGTTCACGGAGCCAAAGCCTTGAGTCTTCCGTTTGCCGATACCGATTACGACAATCCACTACTCTCGCGATACGCCTCCAAGGTGATGAGCGAACTCTTTAGCCCGCGCCGCCGAATTCAAACATGGCGGCGTCTCTGGATATTCCTGGCGGAGGCCCAGCGAGAGTTGGGCCTGCCGATCACGCCGGAACAGATCCAGGAAATGCAGCGCGCGGTGGATGACATCGATTGGGAACGGGCAGCGGAATACGAACGCCGCTTACGGCACGACGTGATGGCCCATGTTCACGCCTTTGGCGATCGTTGCCCACTGGCCAAGGGAATCATTCACCTTGGTGCTACTAGTTGCTATGTCACCGATAACGCCGATTTAATGTTGATGCGGGATGCCTTGCGATTGCTGGCAACGCGGTTGGCTGCGGTCATCGACAGCTTGGCCTCTTTCGCCGCGGAGTACCGCGATCTGCCCTGTCTGGGTTTCACTCATTTTCAGCCTGCTCAGCCCACGACGGTAGGCAAACGCGCGTGCCTTTGGGCGTACGATTTCGTCCTCGATCTTCGCGAGTTGGAGCACCGCTTGTCGGAATTGCGGGCACGGGGCGTTCAGGGTACGACCGGCACCCAGGCCAGCTTTCTGGCATTGTTCGGCGGCGATCACGAGAAAGTCCGTCGCCTGAATGAGCTGGTGTGCGAGAAAATGGGGTTTCGCCAGTCCTATGCCCTAACGGGACAGACTTATTCACGAAAGATCGACGCACAGATTTTAGCCGTCCTGGCTCAAATGGCCGCCAGTGCTCACAAGATGGCGACCGACATTCGCCTTTTGGCACATCGTAAGGAAATCGAGGAACCATTCGAAAAAGAGCAGGTCGGCTCTTCCGCGATGGCGTACAAGCGCAATCCCATGCGGTGTGAGCGGATTTGCGCGTTGGCCCGGTTCCTGGCCTCTTTGGAGGCGAATGGTGCGGCCACGCATTCCATCCAATGGCTAGAAAGAACCTTGGACGATAGTGCCAATAGGCGTTTGGTGCTTCCCCAAGCCTTTCTGACAGCGGACGCAATTGCCATCCTTTGCCAGAACGTCGTTTCCGGTCTGGTGGTCTACCCGGAAGTCATCGCTCGACATCTTCGCGAAGAATTACCGTTCATGGCGACGGAAAACATCTTGATGGCGGCGGTGGCGGCGGGGGGGGATCGGCAAGACCTGCACGAACGTATCCGCCGACATAGCCACGCTGCGGCCGAGGTCGTGAAGAGATATGGCAAGCCCAATGACCTGCTCGCGCGGTTGCAAGACGACCCCGCGTTCTCAGCGGTGGATTTCACTTCCGAGCTGGATCCGCAGCGGTTCATCGGCCGGGCACCCCAACAAGTCGATGAATTCATCGCCCAGTACGTAGAACCCATCCGCAAGGCATATCTGAGCGTAGGACGACCCGAGGCGGACGTTCGCCTCTAAAATCATCTCTCGACGAAGACCGTACCAATGGCTGTGGCGGGGGCTTCGCCGGAAAGTCGCCCGCTACCTTTCGATCTTATGCGATCGCTATAGCTATCCGGTAACCGTTCACGGCTGCGATATAACGGACAAGATTTGTAAAACAACGAGGGTTGTTCAGAGGTTCCAGACGTTCCTAGAGCGCGGAACGGAATGTCATTTCGACGAGCGCAACAGTGTCATTTCGACGAGCGCCAGCGAGGAGAAGTCTTAACCCTTGTCAAGAAGATTTCTCGCCTCAAAAGATCTCTCGCTTTGCTCGAAATGACAGGAGAACGATCCGTTGTGCGGTGACGAGAGCCCCCGTGAAACGACTACGCTATCCGCCATTAACCGTCGAGATATTACCCGTTGAGACGTTTTCGTAAAAATCTCGCACGCTCGATATTGCGGTCGGCACTGTCCAGATCGGTTCCCACCAGTTTCTGAACATGGGCGGGCTGGGTCAGCAAAAAGAGTTCGTTCAAGGTCGGCGTGTCGAGTCCGGAAATGAGGCCCAGGTGGACTCCCATCCGCACGCTGGACAAGAGGTGCATGGTCTCTTCGGAAGATATCGTTTGCGCCGTCTTGAGAATACCAAAGGCACGGCTCACCCGATCGTGAAGGTTCTCTTGACTCTCGTTCATGAGGAACTCGCGTGCCTTCCGCTCGTACTCGATGATTCGCGGGATAACGTCACCAACCTTGGCGATCAACTCCGGCTCGCTTCGCCCCAGCGAGACCTGATTGCTGACCTGGTAAAAGTCCCCCATCGCTTGGGAACCTTCGCCGAACAACCCCCGAACCACCAGCTCCAATTTTTCCAGCCCGCGGAATATTTGATCCATCTGCCGGGTGATGACCACGGCGGGGAGGTGCAACATGACACTCACCCGCATGCCGGTCCCCACATTGGTGGGGCAAGCCGTGAGATAACCGAATTTTTCGTCGAATGCGAAGGTGAGGTGGCGTTCCAGGTGGTCATCCAAGTCGTTGATCAACTTCCAAGCAGGCTCGAGGTCCAGGCCGCTCCGCATGACCTGCATCCGGAGGTGATCCTCTTCGTTGACCATAATGCTGTAACGCTCTTGATGGTCGATGAAGACCAACCGCAACCCCTGCCCCTCCGCGAATTCCCGGCTGATGAGTTGCCGTTCGACCAGAAAGTGCCGATCCAGCTCCGAAAGCTCGTCTACACGCAAAGGCATCAGATGCGGCGCGAAGGGGCTGTCCTTGAGAGCGGCCTCAACCCGTTCCGCAATCTGGCGCCGCTCGGTCTCACCGGCCAACCGAACGAATGGGAAGTCGGCCAGGTTTCGGGCAAGGCGGATTCGAGAAGACATGACGATGTCGGATTCCGGCCCCTCACCACGCAGCCATTCGCCGCGTCTTCCCATCAAGTCCTCGAGTTTCACGACGCGATCACCTTCCTGCAACATGGGTATTACGAAGCGATGATGCAGTATTACTACTAACTGGACTTTCGCAACTTAGGTTCACATGCTCCCTCCTACCCTCGGGAAATGGGAGGGTGAAGGCAGTTTACCGCGAAAACAGCTTTCGCTGTTTACCTGAATTGCCCAATCGCCAGGCGTATCGTCCTCTTTCAGAGGGGGATTGAGCACTTTGCAAAAGTCCAGTACTAACTGTTTCTGTGCTTTTCACGAACTCAAACTTGACTTACGCAGATTCCTCGATCTCCTGGATTTGATCGCGAAGCTGGGAGGCACGCTCGTATTCCTCGCGTTCCACGGCTTCCTTGATTTCTCGTCGTAGGCGAATCAACTCCGTGCGACGAGTGGCGGCCTCAGCCCCCTTGCTCGGCTGCTTGCCCTTATGCTGGGTCTCGCCATGGATATTCAAAATCAAGGATTCCAATTGTTCGCGAAATACTTGGTAATCGTAGGGACAGCCAAGCCTCCCTTGATGCCGAAAATCATGGAAACTGATTCCACAATAGGGACAGGTCTGCTCATCGAGTCGCTTCAGTTCCTCCGCGGCCTTGCCCACCACCAAATGCTTGACCAGGTGCTCCGCTACCTGTTCGGTCACTTGAGTCATTTGATCGGTGGGAAGCTTTTGACCGCTGGAGAGATATTCTCTCGCGTGCTCCTCGCAGAAATGCAGCTCCACCGGCGTTCCGCTGGCCACCTCCGTGATATGGTAGGTGGCTGGGCGATCACACTTTTGGCACTTCATAGTTCCTCCTGATACTGCTGGCGTGTTGGTTTGCCCAACATCCTAAGTTAATTTACCGAAAGAGCATTCAGAATGATACGCCACCCGCCAGCGGTCGGAGCAAAAAGCCGGTACCAGCCGCCAAGATATCGGACGGGACATTTGCTGGAGCGCGGACGTTTAGCCAGGAGAAATCCTACAGCGGAGCCCCCATGCCGGGAGTCGGTGGACGCCTCGGCAAGGCCCTGATAAGCTGAGTGCTAGGCAAAGTACCCGGCTACCGCGGCCGGCGGCTGGTGCAAAGCCATTTTCCCATTCTTCTTCCCGCTAGTGAACCAGCGTGGGGCATTGTTGTCGCCGCCCAACGCGCAAGCGCCGCTAGCGACGCGGACTTTGCTGAAATCGAGCCTCCGGACTCACCAATGACTGAACCCGTTTGTTTTCCAGAGCTTGAGCGTTTTCTCGAGTTGGCGAAACACGCCGATATGGTTCCAGTTTACCGGCGTCTGGTGAGCGATTCATTGACGCCGGTTTCGGCATTCCACAAACTCGACGACGGACGATGTGCCTTTCTAGGGGAGAGCGTCACGGGTGGCGAAAAGGTCGGGCGGTACAGCTTTCTCGCCACTCACCCTTTTCTGGAAATCGAGGCCTACGAGCACCGGGTGACGGTCAATTCCTACACGGGAGTCTCCGCCTCTGGCAGCCCTCTTTTGGAGACCCGGCAGTACGACGCGGAGAATCCGATCCATGAGCTGCGGAAGCATATCGAGGCGGTCCGCACGGCCTCCCTGCCGGAACTGCCGCCGTTTTGTGCCGGGGCCGTCGGTTATGTCGGGTACGACGTCGTCCGGTACTACGAACGGCTTCTCAACCCTCCACCCGACGACCGCCATATTCCCGATTTGGCTTTTGCCTTCTATGACCGGATGGTGATTTTCGACAATGTGACGAAGGCCTTGATCGTGGTGGCCATGGCGCATGTGGGAGAGGGGCGTTCGCCTGAGGCGGCATACCGGGACGCCTGTCGCCGTGTGGACGAGATAGTACGTCGTCTGGGCAGTAAGCCGGGGGAACTGGCACCTTTCGACCTTCCGCCCGATCGGGAGCCGCGGGTTCCCTATCGCTCGAGCTTCACCAAAGAGGGCTTCGAAGAGGCTGTGCGACGGTGCATTCGCTATATCGAGGCCGGGGACATCTTTCAGGTGGTTATCAGTCAACGCCTCGAACTGGACTTGCAAGCCCATCCCTTCGAGGTGTACCGAGCACTTCGCGTGGTCAACCCCAGCCCCTTCATGTTTTATGTCCGCAGCCCCAGCGTTACCCTCGTCGGCAGTTCGCCGGAGATTTTAGTTCGGGTGGCTCGCGGGGAAGTGATTACTCGACCACTGGCGGGCACACGTCCGCGGGGAAGGACCGAAGAGGAAGATATTCGCTTGGCCGAGGAGTTGCTGGCCGACCCCAAAGAGCGTGCCGAGCACGTGATGCTGGTGGATCTGGGACGCAATGACCTGGGACGGGTGTGCCGCTTCGGTTCCATTCAGCTCAGTGATGTGATGACCGTGGAGCGCTACAGCCATGTCATGCACATTACCTCCAACGTGCGGGGAGTGTTGGCACCAGACAAGACGCCCTTCGATGCGCTGCAAGCCTGCTTGCCGGCGGGTACCGTGTCCGGCGCGCCCAAGGTCCGCGCCATGCAGATCATCGACGAATTGGAGCCGGTTCGGCGCGGCCCCTATGCGGGCGCCGTTGGTTACTTCGACTTTTCCGGCAACATGGATACCTGCATCGCGCTGCGCACTTTGGTGATGAAGGGCCGTAAGGCCTACATTCAGGCCGGAGCGGGAATCGTTGCCGACAGTGTTCCCGAGAGAGAATGGCAAGAGACACTGAATAAGGCACGCGGATTGTTACGTGCGGTCGAGCTGGCACAATTGGCTCGTCGGGAGCCGTCCGCATGATCTCCCCCGCGGCGCAGCAAGCCCAACCATCAGCCGCGATTGGCTGCGACGAAATTCGAGATCATCTTCAATCCTACGGCCTGACTCTTTTCGGGGTGGAATTGTACGGCGAATACCTTGTCCTGTCGCACGGCGGAGCAAAAGCGAACTCCGTATTCCGTAGTGCCCGAGATGATCTCGGTATCTCGAGGAGCCACGTAGTAGGAATGGACGAAGTAAAAGTACGATTCATCGGCAATGCCGCTAAAGAGCGGGTTTGGACACTCTAGTCGCACTTGGTTCCAGCCGATATGTGGGACCGTCAGTTCTCGGGGAAGCTCGAATCGAACGACGTCACCGCGGAAAACTCCCAGGCCTTTGTGTTCTCCGTTTTCGTATCCGGTTTCGAACAAGAGTTGCAGCCCCAAGCAAATGCCCAAGAAGTGCTTTCCGGATTCAATGGCCTTGAGGATCGGCTTTATCAGCCGGCGATGCTCCAACTCTGCGACGGCATCACCAAATGCTCCGACGCCGGGAAGAATGATCTTGCTGGCGGCAGAGATGATGTCCGGAGAATCCGTGATGACGGCTTCCGCACCGCTGCGTTCGACCGCCTTCTGCACGCTGCGAAGATTGCCCATCCCGTAATCTATAATCGCAATCATCGTCCAACTTTCTTCGAATCCCCTACTTTACTATCGGGGGCTTCCGCGGCCCTTGCCCCATTATAGCGCGTTTTCGCCGAAAAGCCCGCACTCAGCAGCTTGACGCATGAAGCTAGGCTTCTGGTTCCTCAAGGCTCGCCTTCCTTCCGTAAGGCTCCCCGGTTTTGTCGCCGACCCGCTCGGTGAAGCCGCTTCATTGCTAAACCATGACAGCTCACGGCGTTGCTCGTGATTGCGGCTCTGCTTTCCCTAATGCGGCCTCTAGTTGATCGAAGGATTTGCGTTCTATCGGGTGGAGCCTGTCCCGCGAGAATCCCAAAGCCTGCGCCTGCTGGAACGCCTTCTTGGCTTCGGCGGTTCGTTTCAAAGCCATCAGTGCTTGCGCCTGCCGGAAATAAAGCAGGGCCGACGGTTGGTCGGCAATGGCCGCGCTGACGATCTGGAGAGCCTCTTGAGGAGAGTTTTGGGCCATCAAGACCACGGCTTTGGAATCCAAAAGGTTGGCGGCGGGACCAGAGATGGCTAAGGCTTGCTCTACGCTTTCTGCGGCCCGGGCAAGATTCTTGCCACCCAAGGCAAGCATCACGGCTAGATTGTTCAGGGCCACCACGTTGCGGGGATCGCGGCGGATGACCTCCTCGTAGAGAGCGGCTGCCTCGTCGATGCGGCCCTGAAGCCCGTAAAAATCCGCCACGGTCATCAATAGCCCCTCCGGCCGGTTCAGCTTCTCTAGAGCTTGAAGCAGGATGGCCTCAAGCTCGCGAGCTCGCGTTTCATCTGCGTACGCGCGCGACAACAATACCGTTGCCGTTGCCCGCACAATGTTGGGGTCGCTCTCGGACCAATGCTGGCGGAAGAGTTCAGTAGCCTCGTCCATTCTCTCTTGCCGAGCCAAAAAAGCGGATAACAGGAGTGTCGCTTGAGGATATCTCGCGACAAAATCGCGGTAAATCGACTCCACTTCAGAAAGGAAACGATCTGCCGATTCCTGACGCCCTTTCCCACGCAGGACCACAGCCAGCCCTTCCAAGGCATCTCCCGCCAACGCCCGACGAAGCTGTTGCACTTGCTCCGAATTGGCCGTTTGCGTTTGATTTTCGGCCGCGGCGGATTGCACGTTGCCTTGCGTAGTATCGGAGCTTTGCCCGACGGGCGTGTTGCCTTCCGTAGCGGACGGCGTCCCCGTGCCAGACGGGTTGGACGACTTCTCCGCAAATTGTTTCAGGATGTCCAAAGCCGCCTCGTCTTGGCCCTGCTCGACCAGCAATCGGGCACGCAACGAGATGGTTGAGAACGCTTCGGGGGCCAACGTTTCCAATCGCTTCTGCCAGATATCCGCCTCTGAAAAATCCCCCTGTTGAATGAGAAATGACACAAATCGTTGAACGTAGCGCGGTTCATTCCCGTGAGAAGCCAGCAAGGATCGCATGTGCCGGGCCGCATTCACCACATCTCCGTCCGCCATGTAAAGTTGGGCCAAAACGAAGCGGTCGTCCGGCGTAACGTCTGGGGATTCGGCGATCAACTGCTCAAGGATCTCTCGTGCCTTATTCCTTTCTTTGTGCAAGGGATGGGAAGCCAACAGCAGGGCTTCTGCACGGGCATCCTGGATCGTCGTTCCACCCCCGACTTGATTCTGCTTAACCAGAGAAATCCCTTTTTGCAGGTTCTCGTACCCCCCACGATTGGCCAGCAGCAGGGCCATCGCGCGGCGTCCCCAAGCGGCATCCTCTTGTTTTGCCTGCACCTCGCCGCTGATGATTCGGCTGATTTGCGTAACGGCCGATTCCGTCTTCCCTGTGCGCAAATAGAATTCCGCCACCTGACGAACGACCTGCGGATCCGAGGGCGACCCGGTAAGGGCTTCCTGATAGTACCGCTCAGCTTCGTCCAGGTTTTGCAGGGTTTCATAACACTGCCCCAGCGCAAGCGGTGCCAACCCTCCTTCCAGAGCAGCCCGCGTCTCTTGGATGGCTGCCTCGGCTTTTTCCTTTTGGCCCGATCGTGCGTAGAACTGCATGAGCGCAATCCAGGCTTCCGGCGTTTTCGGGGCCAGCTCCACCGCCTTGCGGAACTGGGCCTCGGCAAGTTTTAATTGCTCTTCGGTGTGGGCTGTCTGGCCAGACGTCTGTGCTCGATTGGCGAGCACACTCAGCACCGTGCCGTACCACGCGTGGTCCCGGTAGTCGCTGCTCGTTTCGGCGGCCCGGCGTGCCATATTCAAGGCGCGGTCATAATTCTCTAGTTGCAGACTGATCGTCGAGGCCAAGCGGTCCACGTCGGCAGAGAGCGGCACCTGGCGTTCCTCCATCGAACGCACGATACGGTCTGCTTCCAGGAATCGCTGCTTCTTGTACAGCAGAGGAGTCACGCGGCGGATCGTCGTCAGGTCTCGATCCCCCAACTCGACCGCGCTGAGGTAGGCATTGATGGCAGCGGCCTCGTCACCTAATTGTTCCTGGATAACGCCGCGCAACGACTGAAGTCGTGCCCAGTTCGGGCGCTGAACCGCTGCTTGGTCGAGATGATTCAGGGCTGATCGCAACGCAGCGTGGTCAGTTGCCGAGGATTTCAAAAAGAGATATACCGCCTGGCCATAATTCCAAAGCGGCCCACGGCCTTCGATCCGCGCAATCTCTTCCAGCACAGGCTCCACGGTTTGGTAGTCCTTGGCGCGAATAGCTAAATCGAACAGTAGCAGACGAACTCGCAAGGAGCTGGGAGCCAATGTGGACAGTTCCCGGCAAAGCCGTTTTGCCAGATCGGCCAGGTCCGATTGAATGGCCAGGACGGTCAGAGAATTCAGTAATCGCAGCTTTTCCTGATTTGGTAGGGCTTCTCCCTGGGATGCGATCTGGGACAGGCCGGCGGCCAACGCGTCGGGCGTGAGATCGGAGGCGGCAAGGAAACGTGCCTTTGCAGACAGGATTGCCGCGGTTCGACCGAAGCGATGTTCGGCGTCGGTAATCAAGCGGTCAGCCGTGGCTGCATCGCCCGTGCGCAGTGCGAGCGTTGCGAGGGTCAATAGAAGATTGACCGATTCCGGGTGTTTTTGGCCCGCCTCGAGCAGTATTTTTTCGGCACCCTCGTTGTCGCCATCACCGGCGGCTATTTCTGCACGCAGGACGGCCGTCTCGGGGCTGCCGGGCTCTTGACTGTCCAATGCATCGAGGAGTCGGCGTGCCTCCGACCAATCCCTTTCGGCTTTCGGTCTGGCTAGGGTTTGAAGCACGAGCAGCCGGGCGAAATCGAGCAGGCCGGCACGGCTCAACTGATTCATGCGTACGAGCGTACGGTATTCGGCCACGGCATCCTCAAAACGGCCAAGCTCCGCGAATGCCGCGGCCCGACCCAATCGTGCTTGGGGCCAAAGCGGATCTTGATCCACCGCCTTGGCATAGGCGGCGAAACTCTGGTCGAGGTTTCCAAGTTGTCCATAGCACATGCCCAGCCAAAAATCGACCTGCTTGAGCAAGTCCGGCTGTTCCAAAAGGGTGGGACGGACCTGTTCCAAGATCCGAACGGCTTCGTACCACTGACCTTTTTGTGCCAGGAGTTTACCCCGCAGGTACGGGACCCTCGCTGGCTCGTACCCGCTTTTCGTCAATGCCTCCACGCGAGCGTCTGCCGACTCCGCCCGCCCCACATCCAGTTCCAGGTTGGCAAGGGACCATAGCAAGCGATCACGATCTTTCGATTTGACTTTCGTGATGCTGTCTTCCAGCGTTTTGATGGCAGCGTCCACGCCATTCAATCGCAAATTCGCGTTAGACAGCAAGGCATAAGCATCGGGATTCGCCGGGGCGGCCTTCAAAGCCCGCTCTGCCCATTGCTTGGCCTCTTGGGGCTTGTCCACACGCAGCGAAGTCTCCGCAGCCAACAGCAATACCTGCGCGTCTCCCGGTAGCTTCTCCGCCGCTTGCGACACCAACTCGTAGGCTTTGGCGAACTCCTTCAGCCCGTAATAGTAAACGGCAGCCGAGTACTGCGCGGTTGGTGAATCCGGAATAGCCTGGAGTAATCGCTGGATCCAGGCGTCCCCTGCCTCCGGCTGTTTCAAGTCATAACGTGCAATGCTGGCCGCCTCCAGGTATGCTCCCTCCAGCCTGGAATCGTTTTCGATCGCTTGCTGGAGTACGGAGAGCGCACGTTCGGGTTGATGCAATCCCCGCAAACAACGGGCATGTTGCAACAGCAATTTGGCATCGTGGGGAGACTCCTTCAAGAGGAAGCTTTCCAGATGCTCCTGGACGTCTCGAAATCGCCCCATTCGCAGCAGGATGTCAACCAGCAGACGCCGGGAATCGCTCCTCGATGGATCGTGTCGCAGAACGTCTTCCAGTCGGAAAAAAGCCGCGCCATAAGCCTTTACATCGACGAGGAGTGCCCCGAGTCTAGCGGTAGCGTCTGTGTCTGTGGGAACAAGTTGTACGTACCATTGCAGGTTACGAATAGCGTCCTGCATTTTGCCATCGGACTGTGCCTGCATAGCTCGGTCGTAAAAGAATCGGGCATTACGGCGGACTTGAAACTGCCGGAGAAAATAGACACCGATCCCTGCGATGACCAGCACGATGGTAAAGATTGCTACGAATCGCCGGTTAACCGTTCTCATGCCATACCCCGTTCTTGTCCGAAATCATCGATTGCCCCAAACAGATCGTTTCCACTTTTGGGCGGCGTCTGGACAGTATGTGCAGATAGACCCAATGAAACGACCGTTGCTCAACCTCCCGAGTCATCGTCCTCGTGGCTGCTGGCGCCATCTTAGCCAAGGCCACAGATTCAAACCCGCCTGGACCGCGATCGCCCCCTCCTATCGCGGCAAGCCACCCATTCATTTTCATGACCGCGGCAGTGTGTCCCAATCGCAGTTGCAGTTCCTGCGGACCGAGCAGCGCACTCGCGAGGTTCCGAGACCGATCCGGACGCCTGCTGCTCGCAGCAAGACGCAAGGTGAAAAAGAGAACCTTCGGGTGAACCACGATACCCAGCTACGAACTCGCCCAGTCTCTACAATTTTAATCTAAGCAGGGCGAATGTTTCAGGGTAAGCACGATCTTGATGACCCTCCCAAAGAGGGGCCTATTTCCTCGCATCCCGCAGTGTCCATTATCAGCCTGAGGATTCTCGCAGCATGGGGCGTACCAGATCCAAAAAGGCGGCGTGAAGTTTGGCCGTTGCCCCCGCGACGTACGGTACGCGGTGAGTTTGAAGATCGAGCGGACCCCCGTCGGGTGCGGAGATCGTCCCGCCCGCCTCTTGTAGCAGAATGGCTCCGGCGGCCACATCCCAGGGTTTGGTGGTAAAGGCCCAAGCCAGGTCGTGCCTACCGGCAGCCAAATACGCGAGGTTCAGTGCTGCCGAACCGGTCCTCCGCAGGGACTGGCAGTGCTCCGCGGAGGCTAACATGATGGCGGCATCCAGGGAGTCTCGCGCGAGTTGGGCGGGTAAGCCGATCGAGACTAAAGCATCTCCCAACGCCTCGCATTCGCTGGTACGAATGGAACAACCATTGAGAAACGCACCCTCCCCGGCGGCCGCCCAAAATAGCTCCCCCAAAGACGGATCCAGAATAACGCCTAGCACCAACCGTCCACGGATCTCCAGGGCTAGCGAGACCGCAAAAAACGGAATCTGATGAACGTAGTTTGTGGTGCCGTCCAAGGGATCGAGAATCCACACATGGGACGCGGAGGACGGACGCACAGCTAATGCGCCCTCCTCAGAGAGAAACGCGTGCGACGGAAAGCGTTGCGACAGATGGGAGACGACCGCGTCCTGGCAGGCCAGATCGGCCTCGGTCACAAAATCAGCGGGTCCTTTGACGCTGACGCTGGCATTTCCCAACTTTTCGAGAAGGAGCTTACCGCCTATCCAAGCCGCCTCTTTGGCCGCCTCCAAGAAATCGCGCATCTCCGATTGCATGAAGTCCACTTTCTATCAGGCTACCACATGTTTCTATCAGGCTACCGCGGGCTTTTGAATCTTGCCGCCGGTTTTCAGCGGTGATTACGGCTTTCCACGTATGTTCCTCGTGTTGCGTAGCCAGCCCAGAATCATGGATTATACCACGCCCTGAGAATGGGGTGGCTATCCGAATGATGTCGCGACATCCTGAAGTGGAACCGCCACACCGGCAGCAAAATGGGGGGGGCCACGATTCCGCGAACTGTCGGCCCAAGGGCAATAGTGGGGCTTCGAATTACACAGCCAGAAGGCGATGGGGACGGCCCCGAGGTCTCAAGGGGATATCCGGCCAGAGCCACCGTTTGCCACCCCGTTTCGAGCATGGGGGGCGTCGGGCGTGTGAGACCCCGCCATCACGGTCTAGTCCACGTCGATCGCGGGCGTACGGTATTGGACCGCATTTTGGACTGTCCTCAGCACATCGGGGTGAATGTGTACGAGGTCACGCGAAATCAATATGGTTTGATCGTGACTGGAGCCTTCTCCCACGGCCTCAATTGGCCGTCGCGATCAAGCCACACGCTCCGCCAAATTCTCGATTTCCAATCGGAGGAGACGCTCGCGAAGCTCACGCGGATTCTGGGGGCGACGGAGCGGGTCCACCGCCAACATGGACATGACTAGGCTCGCCACCTCTTTCCCAATCCAAGAGGCCCAAGTTCGGGGGCCTGGAATACGAACCTCGCGGTGAATACGAGTGAGATCAGTGGGTGATTGGACGCGATACGGTCGCTTCCCTGTCAGCAATTGATAGAGGATGACTCCCAAGCTGTAGATATCGCCGCGGATGTCCGGCGGAATGTTGCCGCAGATCCATTCAGGAGCCAAATAGTTGATCGTGCCTGCCACCCAAGGGCGTTGGCGACTTGTGGACCCTTCCAAGCGTCGGGCAAAGCCAAGGTCCAGCAGGGTCACGTGCCCAGCGGCAGAGATCATCAAATTGGAGGGCTTGATGTCGCCGTGTAACCAGCCCATTGACCAAAGCGATTCCAAAGCCTCGGCCGCTTGCCGGATGATCCAGAGGGATTCGGCCACCGGCTGAGCATGACCGCTGTTCAGATCCACTTCCAAGGTCTTCCCGGATAGGAACGGCATGACCACGAAAAACGGACGTTCTTCCACGTGAGCCGATAAGATCGGGACCACATGCCGGTGCGATACCGCTTGCCCAACTTTCGCCTCCGTCCGCAGCAATGAAATGGCGAAAGGGTCGTTTTCGAGATGAGAGTGGAGTACTTTGATCGCATAGTTTCCAATGGTGGGAGATGTTCGCGGAGCAGCCCGGTAAACCGTACTCCAGCTACCGACAGCGACACGCTGGTGGGCCATCCAATCGCCGAACTCCAGACGATCGCGGAGCGTAGCCTCACTGCAAGGCCGCGTCGATCCGACCCGATTTGCGACGTGCGATTCAGACACGCTTATCCTCCGACAATGGTGTCCCCTTGATCTTGATATCGGTAACTCCTCCGTACGCAAGCGACCGGCGAGCACTTCCCCCGCGGGATGCGTTTCAACGAAGCAAGAGTTAAGATTCGCCTATTCGGTGTGGGCCGCAAAACTCCCCCGACTGTCGCCACTGCGCGGATCGATCTGGGCGACGCATCGATGGGTGGCACGAGACCAAGACGGCGTGCAGGGGAGCCTCGCTCCGATTTTCGGCCTCGATTTTCGGCAGATTTTGCCGGAAGGCGAGTGGGCGAGTTGGGGCGGAACCTTGGAATGTCGAGGCGAAAGCGAAAAAATGCCGGTTCGAGGCTTTGAGACGGGCTTCGAACCGGCGTAGGCTTTTGTCTAGGGCGGGTTACGCGCAGCAAGAGCGGCTCACGTCAGGGGACGTTCCAAATACCGCGCCAATTGATGGAAGTCGCAATCCGGTGATACAAGCCGCTCCTTGGCACGAAGTCGCGACATATCGATCAGATCCTCGAACCTGGGATACAAAAGGCTGAGATCGCCACTTACCGAGACCATGACGCCATCGAGTCCGTTTTCTGCTAACGCGCGGTAGGCGCCCACGCCCAATTGGCTGCCCAAGATAATGTCAAACGCTGTGGGGTGGTGACAGCGGACTTCGTAACCGAACTGGAGGGCGTTGATTTTGAGGGGTTTTTCGCCACGATCAGCCAGGGCTTGATTGACCAATCTGGCGATCCGGCCGGTGAACTTGATCTGCGAAACGGGGAAATGGCCGAAGGAGTCCGGTTCCAAAGCAGCGAATTCGTCCTCCGAGACGCATTTGTGGAGATCTTCCAACGGAAAGTATTCGCCAATACCCTCAGCCAACACGATTACCCCATAGCTCTTGCCGACTGCCTTTCTGGCGATGATGGTGTCGGCAATTCTCGCAGTCATGGCTCGCACGTCGATGACGTTCCGCATCTGCGGCTTACCGGTTTCTCGATCCATGACTTCCTTGCCGGTTTTGGGGTTGACGGTAACTTCCGTCTTCCACCATTCCTTGGGAATGTCTTCGAGGCTGATCACCAGGGCGGCTTCTCCGGCGATGGCCGCGCCGTAAGCCAACCAACCGGCCTTGCGGCCCATCACCTGAACCAAATAGTAGGCCCCGGCAGCCTTGCCGTCCGCGAGAAGATTGCGAAGCTGGGTGGCCAGCATCTCCACCGCCGTGAAATAGCCAAACGTGAAATCGATCCCATGGTAATCGTTATCGATGGTCTTTGGCAGATGCACAACCGCGATGCGAGGCTGGTCCTTGGGGAGTCGATCCTGAAACAGCTTAAACTTCGCGGCCGTGGTCAACGTGTCATCTCCCCCGATCGAGATCAGGGCATCCACCTCCAAGGATCGCAAAGCCTCGTAAACCGTCCTCAAGGGGGCGGCCTTTTCCGGATCGTTGAGGTCCTCTTCTTTCGTCAACGCCTTGCCGGGATTGGCCCGAGCTGTCCCAATGATGATCCCCGCACTGCTACGTACTTGTTCTAGAGTGTCGCCGTGCAGCAGGCGATACGCCTTGCCCTCGACGAGCCGCTTCTCTGGCGTGTAGTGCATGAGGTGGGAGTAGCCGTGATGGATTCCCAGGACCTCGATTCCGTTCTGCGAAAACGCAATCGCCGCGCTCCCGATCACCGCATTCGCGGCGGGCGCGGGACCTCCAGAGAAGAGAATAGCGACACGTTGGATGCGTGTGTTCGGTTTCTCCGGTGTTGCAAGTGCATTTCCCATGTTGGCCTCGTTCCCATTCATAAGCACCACAAAAGCATAAAACGCTCTGGAACAAACCGCTCCCGGCACAGCTACGCTCGCCGCACCCAGGTAGTACGCCGCCCCTATATGGATATGGCGTGGGCGATGGCGCGAATAGCATGAGATGTTTGATTTTACCGCATGCTCTGCTCCCTTATAAGGCTCCCAGCCGAGCGTGCCGTGCGAAGTGAGGCAGAGAATTATCGACCTTTTCCTGCTCCCCTGACTATTCCCCCAATCCCGTCTCCCGTCTCCTAATCCCGTCTCCCAATCCCGGCCTATTCATCTTAATCCTACAGCGCCACGTCCGTGTGCCTGCATGATGCGCCCACCATACGTCGCAATGCGTTGTTTCCTATCACGACAAAATGTTGAGAACAACCCAGCGCTATAGCATTAAGCCGCGTGGACACCGGCAGCGGTCCTTTCCCTCTTCCCCTTGGATGCGTTTCCGGGCATTGGGATCGAATCCGCGTCTCCAGCGCTGTGTGCCGCAAGCCCTGACCCTTTCTCGTGGATCGTACCGCCGGAGGCGATGCCTTGTGCGGCAGCGCCACCCTTCTCTCCTTTCCACTTCCGCCAGCCAAGGTCCGACGGGGTCCGCAACCCCGGGCCAGATGCCGCTCGCTTTGGTCATTTCCCGATGCAGAATCGCGAAAAGACGCGATCCAATATATCCTCCGTATAAACGGCTCCGACAATTTCTCCCAAACTCTCTAATGCGGCTCGCAGGGATGCCGAGAGATATTCGTCCGCGAGAGAGTCTGTCGCGAGTGCGAGTGCCTCATCCAGTGCGGAGAGGGCGAGGTCCAAGCATCGCCGGGTGGCGGAGGCGACAGAAAGAATCATCGGTCGGGACGAGGCATGTTGGGACAGAAACGAGACAATTTGATTTCGTAGGAATTGGATTCCTTCGCCCGTCGCCGCGCTTGTCAAAACGTCGGGCTGAATGCCTGGAGGAAAGGCCCATCCTTCGGTCAGGTCACACTTCGTGGCCACCAGCAAACAACGACTTCGAACACCGGTCACGAATGCCCGCTCCGCCTGGCTGACTACCGAACGGCAATCCGTACAAAATAGCAGCAGGTCGGCGGACTGGGCGGCATTCTCGGAGAAACGCCTTGCCGCAATATCGGGAGGAAGGGGATTGGCCTCGGACGAGCCATCATCGGGCGATCCATCGCGTTTGAAGGCGGCTGGAAGCGGCCGCGGCTCTGCTGACATGGAGAAATCCTCAACCCCGGCGGTGTCGATCAGCAGGATCGGAGTCCCCTGCCATTCCGTCTCAGCAGCCAGGCAATCGCGTGTCGTGCCCGGCAAGTCCGCCACGATGGCCCTCTCGCCCTCGAGCAGGGCGTTGAAGAGGCTGCTTTTGCCGACGTTCGGGCGACCCAGGAGTACAACTCGATGGCCTTCCCGAGCGTCGCTGCGCGCGTGGAGACCGCCAAGCAGGTTTTGGAGCTGGTCCCGGGCATGGCGCAGTCGCTGTTCCACGTCGGAGCGAGAAATGAAGGTCAGATCCTCATCGGCGAAATCCAGTCCGGCCTCTAGCTCCACGAGCAGATCCAGCAACTCTTCGCGAAGCCGACGGATCGGGGATGCGATTCCCCCGGCCAGTTGCCGCAGCGCTGCCGCAAGTTCGCCGTCGTTGCCAGCCGCGACCACGGCCGCGACGGCCTCGGCCTGACTCAGATCGATTCGCCCCGCGAGAAATGCCCGCAGTGTAAATTCGCCAGGTCGGGCCTGACGAACCATCATTTCAGCAAGGCAAGCCTGGAGCAGCACGGGGGAACCGATAGTGTGAATCTCAGCGCAGACCTGCCCGGTATAACTCCGCTGCCCCGGCCAATACAAGATCGTCGCTGGCCAGGGTTGTCGGATGTTCTTCACCTTCAACAAGGCCGGTCGCACGAACGGCTCGGAGAGCGGCGGGGCCTCGCTATCGATAGGGAACTCCGCCACGCGGATTACCGCTTGCCAAGCGTCCGGCCCGGTGACTCGAAGAATCCCTCGCGCCCCACATCCCAATGGCGAGGCCACGGCGGCGATGGTGTCGTCCCAGCCCGTGTCCATAAGCTCGCTCGTGCTCAGGAACTTCACATGCGGCGGCGCAGCTTTTCGGGTCTGCGTTTCGGCGTGCCCTTTCGGTCCACTCGCTCCGCTGGTTTAGGGGATTTGTCGCCGTCCACCGTTTGCCGCAGACGGCGATCCCATTCTTCGATCCACTTCAAGATCGCTGCCTTCCAACGCCTCGGAGGGTTCCGCTTGGCTTCTGTAGGCTCCGCTGGTTTCATCTGCAACAGCACGTGCCGCTCGCCCAATCCCCACACGCTGGAGATGATGAAATACAGACACAAGCCACTGGGCACTTTATAGAATAGAATGCCCATAAACACCATCATGAACGTCATCACTTTCTGTTGCATCGCCGCATTTTCGTCAGCGGGGGGTGGCATCATTTTCTTCTGCTGCCAAAGGAAAATAATGATCGTAAGAACGGGTAAGAGATTAACATACGGGCCGAGCGCGAACATCCCTTGGCCGCGGTTGAACCATTCAGGCCAGAAATAACTCCAGTTGAATAGCATGTCGGGTGCCGCCAAATTGGAACACCAGCGAAGGCTTTCCGTAATCAGCGGGGCCTGTCGCAGCTCGACGTCGATCGCCAACGCCTTGTATAAACCTATGAAAATCGGAAGCTGAATAAAAAGCACAAGACAACCGGAAAACGGGCTGTAGTTGTGACGCCGAAACAGTTCTTGAATCCGCTCGTTCCGCTCTTGCAAGTCTTTATATTGCTCTTGAATGCGTTTTATTTCGGGCTGCAATTCCTGCATTTTCTGGGCGCTGAGCGTCTGCTTGCGACTAATCGGGAACATGCATAGCCGCACAATTGCAGTAAGCATTAAAATAGCCAAACCATAGTTGAAGACTGCATAATCGTGAAACAGGTGAAGCAATCTGGTCATCGGCTCGGCTACAAACCAAAACCAACCGTATTGGATCAGCCCGTGCAAATCGTACGCGTTCAACAGGTCTTGCCGTTTCGGGCCAAGAAAAATCCTATACTCGTGGCTGAGAGATTCACGAGGGGCTAGGGTCGCGGGGCGCGAGGTGAGGCGGCAGGATACATTTGTCAAAAACTCATAATTGCGCTCGGGCGTGCCGATGCGGTAGGGTCGCACGTCGTCGAACCACAGCGATTGGGGATTTTCCTTTTTGGGAATGAGTATGGCCGAAAAGTATTGAGCGTCCACTCCTACTGCCGTGACGTTCTCGGATTGGTCGTTCCAAGGAACACCGGCCTTGTCCCGCGCGATGGAGTAGCACGATACCAGGCGAAGGCCGCCACTCCCCAGCTTTACGGCAACGTCGCGAAGCCCAACCGCGGACCAACTGTTGCTCATCTTGCGGGCATACCAGGCGCCCTCTGTCGGCAGCCCATTGGGACCGTCCAACTGGTACGCGACTGCGACGGCTCGATCACCGACGTTGAAGCACTCCACGGTAAGTGTCAAATGGTAGTTGGTTTCATCCAGGTTGGATAACTGCGTGGGATCGCCCTTGGCAAGCCGGTAGGTCTTGGTAAGAACGATGTTCTTGTCGGGCAGCCAGACGCCAAAGCGGATACTGTCCCGAATTCGCTCCGGATGGTCGGTGAGGTCTTGTTCAGGCCACGCTTGGGGACGCCGTGGATCCACATGCTCCGGTAAGACTCTCCAGACGCGGGTCCGCAGCGATACACCCGGCAATTCCAGTTCCAACTGACGGCGTACCAGCTCCTCGCGTTCGACAGGGCTTTGTGTCTTGGCGGTACGCTCTTCCATAGCAAGGCGTCGATCCAAGAGGCGATCCTTATCGAATTGCGCCAGCGTCGTCAGAAAGGATAATGGTGCCCTCTCTTCCGGTCGGATCAGTTCGAGCGGCATCCTGCGGAGCGTGGCACTAAGTTTCAGCGCGCGGTCTCCCCGCAGTACATCGAGGGTGACCGTTTGCCCCGGTCGTGTTCGAGCAAGGATGGCTTTCAGCGAACGGAGGTCCACGACCTTTTGTCCGTCGATCGCGCGGAGAAGATCACCGGGGCGCAGCCCTGCCTCAGCGGCAGGTGTACCCGGCCCCACAATATCGACGGGTAAGCCGTCTCCAATCAGGCCCGAATCCCCCACGATGTCGCCCAGGTACCCCCCCCAATATTCCGTATCGCAATACCGTGGGTTATTCAATTCGACGCGGACGACCGCCGCTCCCTCATTGGAAAGCGTGACCAGCATCCGGTAGGGCTGGTTCGAATCCAACGTTCCCAGCGTGAAATACGCTGGTGGTGGGTCTGGTGGGGCAGCCACTTGCCGCGGAGGTCTGCCGGGTTGATCCTGATGTGCCTCCGGTTGGATCTCGCCCTGGCCCGGTTTTGCGTCGGAGGCAGCCGTGGCCGAGGCCCCCCCCCCATCCGTCGGGACATGCCTTGGGCCGTTCGAGTGTCGCTCTTTCGATTCACGCTGGGTGCCGCCGTTCTCGCCCTCTTTCCCAGCGTCGTCCGCAGTAGCCTTGCCCGGAACCTTGGCCGGATTGCCCACGGCCTGCGTGAGATCCTCCTGGCCTTTCTTGGCGAAGCGGGACATGAAATAGAAATTGGCAACAATAATTACCATTGCGAGGGCGAGAAATAGGAAATATCGCCCAAGTTCTGGTTGATTGCCGTTGGTAGGCTCTAGCATCCAATAGGACTCCGTCCAATAGGGAGCGCGGGGCAGGCCCCGGTAAGCGTCACGTTGCAGGAATCTGGGGTGTTCTCGACGATCTGGCCTGGGTTAAATCGTGAATACGTAATTGTCAGGGCAATCGGCCGTTAATTCAAGCCGTTCCGGCGAATCGGGGAGCGGCCGTTGACACTTCCATCCTCCTACCCAAAAATGATAGTTTCTCTCCGGCGGAACGTCACACCGGAAACGCCGCGAGAGGCGGCTGCCTTTCTCTCGCTTTCGCCGCGATAACGAGCGGATAGCGGGAAAGGAATGGCCGCGTGATCGTCTGGGATCAAGCGTGCCGTCAGCGCCGTATTTTCGCGAGCGTCCCGTATTCGCAGCGATACCACACGCTTGGGCACGTTGTGGCGTTTGCAATGAGGACCAGCGAAGGGGTAGTTTGCGAGGAGTGGCGAAGAATTGCGAACAATGTTGCTTGATAAGGCAAATTGGACAATGCGGTTAGGATAAAACTCTAAGTGCGCACATGCTTCTGTTCGCATCGTGACAGATTTGTTAGAGGGAGACATCTTTGTTAGAGGGGGACATCGGGATTGCAGCAAGCCGTTGAAAAAGCCGACGTTCTGATCGAAGCCTTACGGTGGATTCGCCAGTTTCGCGGAAAAGTCACCGTCATTAAATTGGGCGGCAGTGTACTTCAAGACGCACGGGCGATGACGCACCTGCTGCTCGATATCCTGTTCATGGAAACCGTGGGCATGCAGCCGGTGGTCGTTCACGGCGGCGGAGCTGCAATTTCGCGTGCGATGGAAAAGGCGGGGCTGCAACCGAAATTCGTCCAGGGCAGGCGATACACGGACGAGCCGACCTTGGCCATCGTGGAACAGATCTTGGCAGGGGAGTTGGCCCCCCAGTTGGCTCGCGAGATTCAGGACTTGGGCGGAAGTGCGGCGCCGTTAAGCGTTCGGACCAAAAACGTTCTTCTCGGTCGAAAGGCCGGATTGACCGGCCCCAACGGCGAAACCATCGACTTGGGGCTTGTCGGAGAAGTAACCCGCGTGGATCACGATGCGATCGCGGAGCTTTGCCGACGCGGGGTCGTGCCAATCATTCCTTCGCTGTGTGTTTCGGAGGAGGATGGTACGAAATTGAACGTGAACGCCGACCTGGCGGCGATGGCGGTGGCGGTGGCGATGCAGGCCGAAAAATTGGTATTCCTCAGCGATGTCAACGGAGTGCGAGCGAACAAGGATGATCCCAATTCCTTGATCGACTCGCTCACCGTGCCTCAGGCTCGGGAATTGATTCGCTCCGGCGCGATCCAGACGGGGATGTTACCAAAGGTCGAGGCGTGCCTGGATACCCTGGCAAAAGGGGTAAATAAAATCCACATCATCGACGGTCGCCTCCGCCATTCCCTCCTCTTGGAGGTGTATACCACAAAAGGAGTGGGGACGGCCATCAGCCGGAATGGGATCGTCAATCCCGCATAGTCCTCGATCCCGCCCTTCCGCTAAGGGCGTGGAACCGGAGTGCCGTTGGGTTCTTTAGAGTGTGTTTTCCATTCTTGGCTTTTAAGGCTCTTGGCTTTTACGGCGAAAATATTTCACTATCTTGTTAAGGCGGCTTGAAACCATGTCAGCCACGACTCCGCTTTCCGCGACCGATGTCTTCCAACTGTTCGATCAATACGTGATCCCGAATTACCGGCGTTTTCCGGTCGTCTTGGTGCGCGGAGAAGGCGTCCACGTTTGGGACAGCGAGGGGAAGCGGTATCTCGATCTCTTTCCCGGTTGGGGCTGCAATCTCTTGGGGCATTGCCCAACGCCGGTTGTGGCGGCCGTCCAAGAGCAATTGACCCGGCTGATCCACGTTCCGAATACCTGGTTTACCGAATTGCAGGGTCTTTGGGCCAAGGCCCTCAGCGAGCGGAGTTTTCACGGTCTGGCCTTTTTCTGCAATTCCGGGGCGGAGGCCAACGAGGCCGCGATCAAACTCGCCCGCCTCCATCAGGGTCCCGAACGCTATAAGATCATTGTCTTTGAAGGCGGCTTCCACGGGCGAACGATGGGCGCCCTCTCCGCCACAGCCCAACCCAAATACCACGAAGGCCTGCACCCTCTTCTGCCCGGATTCAGTTATTGTCCCTATGGCGACCTCGAAGCGGTGCGGCAACGGATCGACGGTGAGACCGCTGCGATCATGATCGAGCCTATCCAAGGCGAGGGAGGGGTGGTTTTGCCGCCGGAGGGGTTTTTGCGTGGATTGCGGGAGTTGGCGGACGAGCACTACCTGCTTTTGATCTTTGATGAGGTCCAGACGGGCTGCGGACGTACCGGTGAGTGGTTTGCGTTCCAGTATTTCGGCGTGGAACCGGACATTATCACCCTCGCCAAGTCGCTCTGCGGTGGTTTACCGGGTGGTGCGATGCTGGCCCGCAAGAAAATTGCCCCCTCGCTAAGGGCGGGGATGCATGCCTCCACGTTCGGTGGCAATCCAATCGCCGCTGCCGCAGGCCTGGCCACCATTGAAATGATCGAATCGCAGGGCCTGCTCGACCGCGCGAAGACCATCGGCACGCACTTTTTGGATCGGTTTCGGGACCTCGCCCAACGTTGCTCGATCATTCGCGAAGTCCGAGGGGCCGGTGTCATGATTGGTATAGAGCTTATTGTGGACGGTACACCGGTGGTCGACGAATGCCTGCGCCGTGGCCTCCTAATCAATTGCACGCATGGTCGCGTCATCCGACTCTTGCCCGCCATGACCATGACCGACGAAGAAGTCGAGGAGGGCTGCGACGTGCTGTGCCGAGTGATGGAAGAATACGCGGACCAGGGTCCGGCATCCCAAAAAGGTGCTTGACCTTTGACCAAGCCCCTGAGACTTCGCGTCACGGAGTACGAAACATTCTGCTGCCAAAGGAAACGTGGAAATGACACCCTTCCAGCCCCGCCATCTGTTGACCCTTCAGAGTCTGACCCGAGCGGAGATCGAGCGGATCTTCTCGATCTGTGAGGACCTGAAAGCGAAGTATTTGGCGGGGACGCGGGAACCCCTTTTGCCGGGCCGTGTCATGGCTTTGGTTTTCGAAAAACCCTCGCTCCGCACACGCGTCAGCTTTGAAACGACCATGGCTCATCTGGGCGGCAGTTCCATCTTTCTTGGCGAGGACGCCGGCTTTGGGAAGCGAGAGGCCGTGCCTGATTTCGTTCGCGTGCTCAGCGCCTACGTGGACGTCATCGTCTTTCGTGGCAAACGCCACGCAGTCTTGGAAGAGATGGCTCAGTACGCGACCTGCCCAGTCATCAATGGATTGACAGACCAATCCCATCCCTGCCAAGCACTCGCGGACCTGTTCACCATGAAGGAGCTGGCGGGTAAGTTAAACGGTCACACCTTGGCTTGGGTCGGGGACGCGAACAATGTTGCTCGGAGCTTGGCTGAAGGCTGCGCTAAGCTGGGCATGCGGTTTGTCATGGCGACTCCCCCAGGGTATCGGTTCGATGAGGAGTTTCTTCCACGATTGAAGACCGAAAATCCCGCTTTCGATTTTGACGTTACCGACGATGCGGCCCATGCCGTGCGCGACGCGCTGGCCGTCTATACCGACGTTTGGGCGAGCATGGGCCAAGAGAGCGAGGCGGAGCAGCGGCGTCGCGATTTCGCTGCCTATCAGGTCAACGCAGCGCTCATGTCCCACACCCAAAAGGGTGCGGTTTTCATGCATTGTTTGCCGGCGAAACGCGGGGAAGAAGTGACGGATGAGGTCATCGACGGACCACAAAGCGTCGTTGTCCAACAGGCTGCCAATCGGATGCACCTGCAGAAGGCCATTTTGGCCTGGCTACTCGGATCGCATGGCATCTGAGTCAGATTGCCGTGCCGACTCCCGCTACTGTGGCGCAAAGGCGTCCGGATTGCATGACGTGTGCGGCACAGATTGCGAGGCGTTATGTCCCATCACGACAAGATCTTGAGCCAAGCAAGCAATCCTGCGATGGAGTCCTAATTGGACTTTTGCAATTTAGGTTGGCAAGCTCCATCCTTCCCGCGAGAGATGGTAGGGAGAAGGCAGTTTTTCATAGGAGCTGTTTTCCTGTGGTGCCCTACCGCCATTGCACACCGCTTTATGTTGCCCCCAGAATTCACCGTCAATGCTATATGTCGCGCCTTAATGGGCGTGTGCAATGGGAGTAGGCCACCGGCTGTTTTCCTCGTTTTCCTGAATTGCCCAGCGATCCAGTCTGTCGTCCTCTCTCAGAGGGGAGCGAGCAGTCTGCAAAAGTCCAGCTATCACGGAAAAGATTTCTGAAACAACGGGTGTTGTTCATGGGTTCCAACCGTTTCTTGGGTGTGGAAAGGAATGTCATTGCGACGAGCACCAGCGATGTCATTTCGACGAGCGCCAGCGAGGAGAAATCTTAACGCTTGTCGGGAAGATTTTTCGCTCCGCTCGAAATGACAGGAGGGCAACGACAAGAGTACGAGACGTTTTGCAGTGACGAGCCCCCCCTGTGAACGACCACTAAATCTGGATGCGGCACATGGCCACGCGGTTGATCATCGGAACGGGCTATTTGGGGAGTCGCCTCGCCGAGGCTTGGCATTCCCGCGGCGACACGGTGTACACGGTGACCCGTTCCCCCGAGCGTGCTACGCTCTTGGCCGCCAAAGGATTCAAGCCGATTGTGGCGGATGTGACCCAGCCTGATACGCTACGGCAACTTCCGGTATCAAGTACAGCCGTGTTCTGCGTGGCCTACGATCGACACGGCGAGGCTTCACCGCACCGCGTGTATGTAGAGGGACTGTGCAACGTCCTGGCATCCCCGGCTGGAGAGTCCGATTGTATCGTTCAGATCAGCAGTACCGGGGTTTACGGAGATCACGCTGGGGGATGGATCGACGAATCCAGCCCGACCCGTCCGGTTCGGCCATCCGCCAAGGCCCTGTTCGAGGCGGAAAACGCCCTGCGGAGTTCCAGACCGGGCCAGGGAAGTCTGGTTCTGCGACTTGCCGGGATTTACGGTCCCGGACGGATTCCCTTGCTCCGCAATCTCCAGCAGGCAACCGGCCTGTCCGGCTTTGCCCAGGCTGTGATCAACTTGATTCACATCGAGGATGCTGTTTCCGCCGTGTTGCTGACCAGCAATCGGGCATCGCAACCTAACATTTACAACGTTGCCGATGGCAATCCGGTAACCCGATTCGCCTTTTATGCCGAGTTGGCCCGGCTCCTGGACCTCCCCTATCCAAAGTTCGAGGGATCCTCGTCGGATGGCAACGGAGGATGCTCGGGCAGTGCGACTGGCGCCGCGGCATCGCGCGGAACCGGCCACAAGATGGTCTCGAACGCCAAGATTCGCCTGGAACTCGGTTTTGCTTGCCGATATCCGAGTTATAAAGAGGGTCTCAGGGCTATCTTTCAAGAACTGGACTTTTGCAACTTGGGTTCATAAGCTCACTTCTCCCCTCCGGAGACGGCAGAGTGTAGGCGGTTTAATGCGAAAACGGCTTTCGCTGTTTGCCTGGATTTCCCAAGTATCCGATTTGTCACCCTCTTTCTGATGGGGGCGAGGAGTTTGCAAAAGTCCAGTCTAGAAATCTCTTCCGCGAGACCCAAGGAAGATCGGCTATAATGAATGAAGGCTTGCCGTGCAAGGCTGGCGCGGAAGGGTTATGACAAGACTCGTAACGGGGCTTCGATCCGTCGAAAGACCGCGATTCCGGCTACCGTACAATTCGGTTAAGGCCCTTGTCGTTCAGATGAACTTGAACACGATACAGGCTTGAGGCTGTTCATGGCCGGCTTTGAGACCGCTCCGGCAATTGTGCCCCCTCCTTTGCCCGTTCGATCCGAACGCGATGAAGTGGAACGCCGCATCGAAGAACGCATCCATCGCGTCGGGCGGCGAATCGGTTGGGTCGAGCTGTCTTGGCGGGTGCTGATTTGGCTGGTCGGCGTCGTCGGTTTTCTGCTGGTTTTCACCGTCTGCGACCAGTGGCTCTTCTCGCGGGGAATGCCGCCGCTGGTTCGCTGGGTATCGTGGGGCGTCCTGACCGGCCTGTCCGTGGTCTGGATAACCGTTGTATTGGGGCCCTATCTGCTGCATCGGATCCACCCCCTCTTTGCCGCCTACGTCTTGGAAGAAGCGGTACCCGATTTGAAGCACGCCCTGCTAGGGTTTCTGCTGCTGCGAAACCAACGTGAAGATTTTGAGCATGACCCGCTCTCGCGTCACGTATTTCAAGGGCTGGAGAAAACGGCAGCCGCCACAGTCGAAGTGGTGCCGCTCGATTTGGTCGTGGATCGAAGCCAAATTGTGCGTTGGGCGGCCGTGCTGGCAGGGATCCTTGCAGCGTTCTGCCTTTACTTCGTGCTCTCGCCCAAGAACGCCTTGGTTTCCACAGCGCGCGTGCTGCTTCCCTGGGCCGATATCCCGCCAGCAACACGCGTCCGCATCGAAACGGTTTCCCCGGGCAGTGCCGAAGTGATGATGGGGGATCGAGTCGAGGTGCAGGCCACAATTGTTGGCCTGCGAAACGGAGAGCGGCCGCACGTTCAATTCTCTACCGCGGACGGCCAGTTCGTAAACCAGCTCATCCCAATGGCCCAAACCAATGACGACGCTACTCGGTTTTCTGCTGTGCTTTCCGACGCGATTCATCAAGATGCCACCTACCGGATTCAGGCCGCGGATGCCGAAACCAAAGAATTCCGCGTCCGAGTACTGCCAGCCATTCGGATGGAATTGCAAGCGGTCGAGCTAGAGTTTCCCGCGTACACCCGGCTTGGAAGAAGGACTCAAAACGGGCAGGGAGATATCTCGGCGATCGAAGGCTCGCGAGCCACGATCGTCGGCCGGGCGTCCGTTCCCCTGGCCTCGGCGGAGATCGAGCTGAACGGCGGTCGTGCGCGGAAGGCGATGCGGAAGGCGGGCGAGTTTTGGCGGGGAGAATTGACGCTCAAAATGAGCAACAAGGACCCCAACGTAGGTGAGTTCACGAGCTACACACTCCGCGGGACCGATGAGAACGGCCGATCCAATCGCGACCCAGTCCGCTTTACCATCGTCACGATCCGCGATCAGCCGCCCTCCGTCCGGTTTGATGACCCTCCCCCAGACGGGGCCATCATCCCAGTGAATGGGAGCACGGCCTTGAAAGCAACCGCCCAGGACCCCGATTTCGGTCTGCGACGATTGACGGGGAACGTCGAAAAGGACGGGCGGACGATCGTCTCCTCGGTCCTGTTCGAATTGCCACCCGACAAGCCCGGCAGCACCCAGGCAGTTACAAAATCATTTGAGATTCGGCCGGAGGCTCTCAAACTCCGCCCTGGCGACAGCATTATCTGTTGGTTAGAAGCGGTGGACAATCGCGAACCCACGGGAAACCGCACCGAGAGTCAGCGGCTAAAACTCGTCATCGGCGAGGCTGCTCCGTCTGATGCAGCTACGGCCCAGAAACCGCAGGAAGACAACGGCCAAGATACTTCCAAGGACCGTACGCCGCAGAACGCCTCAGACCCGAGCGAGCATGGACAGCAAGGAACAAAGGATTCCTCGCCCCAAGGAGAACAGGGCCAAGGTTCCCCCGCCTCGAACCAGCCCGACAACCCCGCATCGACCGATGCCATGCCAGCCGACGGGGACTCACGGCAAGGACCACGAGACGGCAACGCTGAAGGTGCACAAGCTCGGGACCAAGGCGAACAGAACGGCACGCAAGGCGGCACACCCCAGGCTATGCAAGGCGAGCAAACCCAGAAGGGACAACCGGAACAAAACGCCCCCAGTGGAGACGCGAATGGAGAGGATACCCAAGGCAGCGGACAATCCCAGGACAAGCCCGCCGGCGAGCGATCCCAGGAAGCGAAAACCAACGGCGATGGATCCCAAGGGAGTTCCCAACCGGGGACGGGAGGAGAGTCTGGCGAGAAAAATCAATCTCCCACTGCCAGTAATTACAATTCCGCTGGCAACACGGGAGGGCAGGAGCAGGACAACGCTGGCGGCGTCTCCCAAGGTGCCTCGTCGGGCGACCAGGGCCGCGGAACCGGCAAACCGTCGCCCGGGAGTTCGGCGGGAAGCCAAGGCCGTTCTCAGGGCGAGGGCGAACGCAATGGCGGCAGCACCGAGACCGGCCATGAGGGCAGCGGCACCCCCGATGGGAATGCAGGCCAATCCACGGGATCGCAGACGGCAAGGCCCAGCGTCTCCACTCCCAGCGGCTCGATAACGCCCAATGGTACCGAAGGAGGCACGCCGGACGATGGGCGAGGTTCAAACAACACGAGTCAACCTGGGCAATCGGAGAATTCTAGTCAACATGGAGGAGTCACCCACCCGGACAGCCCGGCCGATGGTATCAATGATCCTGGGGAAGCCTTCGAGCGAATACTCGACTATCTGCGGGAAAAGGGACACGCGAAACCGTCCGAGCGAAGTAACTCTTCCAAAGAGGAGTCGGAAACAACGAAAGAGCAATCCCAGGAGGGAGCCGGCGCGGCGGATCGCACTTCGACGAATGCCCCTGCCCAAAGCTCGGGTAGCGGTCAAGACTCGCCTCAAGGGCGTCACGGCGATACGGCGGCAGGCTCACCAAAACAATCAGAGGGCGGCCAAGACGACGCTACGGGCAAAAACATCACTGCGGGAAACTCAGCGACGGGTGCGGAAAATCAAACGGGAAACCCATCACCGAACCAAGACCCTCGTACACCGATGGGGGGACCGACGCCCTCTGATGGTAATGGGCGGGAGCACGGGGGCGAGGCGGGATCCTCGCCACAAGACATGGCCGACCAGAACGCGCCCCCCGGCAAGGATGGCTCGAACGCGGAGACGCCGCCGCAATCTCGGGAACCATCCGCAGCGGACGGACCTGAGGGTTCCACAACGGAACCTCAGTCTTCCACCGATCCCACCTTGCGCGATAGTTCTCAGTCGCAGGGCGAGAATCCCGGGCCACTTCCCGGAGGTGGCCGCGAAGGACAAGGCCAGTCCTCCCCGCAAACCGGATACGGTGCTCCGGGAAGCCAGTCCGAGGCATCAGACGGCGGTCAAGCCGTCCGAGATACGACTGGGCCGGAATCTACGATGGCTAACGGCAAGGGGGCTTCCTCCGCGGCGTCGGGAGATCAACGACAAGACGCTACCCCTGGGCCGGGCCAAGCCCAGCAATCGACCGAGCAAGGAAACTCAAGCAGCACGGGTCGAAGGGCGACCGGAGGCGGTAATCCCCGGGGAGGTGGTCTGCCGAGCGAGTCAGGGCCGACGACACCGCACAAGCCCCAGCAGCCCGATGCCGCTGACGACCCAGTCGTCGAATTTGCGCAACAGCAAACGGACCTGGCACTACGCTATTTGGAGGAGGAGCTTGCCAAAAACTCGCCTGATCCAGGGCTGCTCCAGCGGCTGGGTTGGACCCGAGCGGACATGGAACGTTTTACCCAGCGATGGCGGGAGCTGCGCGAAAGGTTGAACGACCCCGCAATAGATCCGGCATCCGCGCAACAGATTAGCGAGGTATTGAAAAGCCTTGGGCTCCGTCCCGCTGGCACAGAATTGCGGGCCGGGCGCGGATCAAAGGATGCGCAACGTGGACTTGGGACAATCCGCCAAACGTCACCGCCGCCCCAATGGAGCGAACAATACCGCGAATACCTCAAGGCATTGGGGCGCAGCGAATAACGGCAACGGGCAGAGCGACCACCCCGCTCGCGGGCACAGGTGAAATAGAGTTGCGTGAAGATGGGTAAGATGGCAGAGTAAGGGTGGTCGTGGCCGAGGAGAAGCTCGACGTTCCGCGCTGCCCACTGCGAGATCAAGATGCGCCATCGGGGCTTGCGGGAGTGTCGGCTGGTTACCACGCTGGACGAGATGACATACCAGCGGCCGCATTATGGATGCGAGCGATGCGGCCACGCGGCGGTCGAGTTCCTTGCGCACAGGGTGAGCCAAGTGTTGGGGGAAGTGCTTGTCCGGCTGGGGACCGATCGCCGGGACGGCAATTCCAAACCGCTCTGGCGTCAGCACTTCTCCGCCGCCTGAGCAGAAAAGCGTCCACTCAACCATCCGTCATCTGTACCCCGTCACCTGCGTGCGCTTGCGGGAAGCTGTACCGCGGACTACACTGCTTTCACTCGGTCTGCGCTACGTTGTATTGCGAGGAGGGAAGCGTCATGCGGTGCACATTCGCAGCCAGCGCGTGTGGGTGCTGGATCGCCCTGGTATTTCTAGGCCAGTTAGGCTACTCCGATACCGATCTGCGATCATCAAATCAGGTACTAGCGAACTTTCGTTCGCCGCCGCGAGAGTTCAGTACCGGGCCGCTTTGGGTGTGGAACGACATGCTTAGCGACGATCAAATCGTCTCCACGCTCGAGGATCTGGCGGCGCAAGATGTTAAACAGGTCTTCGTGCATCCCCGGCCCGGCCTCATGACTCCCTACCTTTCCCCGGAATGGTTCCGCCTTTGGAGGTTAGCGCTCGATACGGCGGAACGCCTGGATATGAATGTGTGGATTTACGACGAGAATTCTTATCCCTCGGGATTCGCAGGCGGTTGGGTCCCGGAAGTCATGCCGGAGTCGCGAGGTCAAGGGCTGAAGTGGGTAGAGGTCGGTGATCCCCAAAAAATCCCGCGTGAGGTGGTCACCGTGCACCGGCTCGTGGAGGGACGCCCTGAGGACGTGACTGCGAACTTCAAGGCAGGACAAGCCTTGCACAAAGGACGGTACCTCGCGACCGTCGTGGTGTACGCCGACACCACGCCGTGGTTTGGAAACCGCTTCTACGTAGACTTGCTGCGTCCTGGGGTGACGCAGAAGTTTTTGGAAATCACGCTGGAAGCCTATCATCGCCAATTCGGCAACCAGTTCGGCAAGCGGATACCAGGGTCATTCACCGATGAGCCGCGATTGCTGAGCGCAGGCGACTTGACCTGGACGCCGGACTTGGCAGCCGAGTTCGAACGCCGAAGGGGATACGATTTGATGGCCACGCTTCCCAGCCTGCGATATCCGGTGGGAAACTGGGAAAAAGTTCGGCACGACTATTATCGGCTGCTGCTGGAATTGTTCATCGAACGCTGGTCTCAGCCATATTATCAGTGGTGCGAAGATCATGGCCTGGAGTTTACAGGCCATTACTGGGAACATGAGTGGCCGAATTGCCGATTGGTTCCAGATAACATGGCGATGTACGCTTGGCATCAGCGTCCTGCCATCGATTGCCTGATGAATCAATTCGCAGAGCATACCCATGCCCAATTTGGCAACATCCGCGCTGTGCGGGAACTGGCTAGCATCGCCGATCAACTGGGCCGACGTCGAACGCTGTGCGAACTCTATGGGGCCGGCGGTTGGGACCTGCGACTCGAGGACATGAAACGGATCGCGGACTGGCTCGGAGTACTGGGTGTCAACACCTTCGACCAGCACCTCTCGTACATCACAATTCGCGGCGCCCGGAAGATGGATCATCCGCAATCGTTTTCGTATCACGCCTCGTGGTGGCAGGACTACCACGTGCTTGCCCGATATATGGCCCGTTTGTCCCTGCTACTCTCGGCCGGAGAGCGACGCCACGAAATCCTCGTATTGGAACCGACGACCACAGCCTGGCTATACCAGGGCGACCCCACTACGGCCGACAAACTGCGCCAATTGGGTGATCGATTCTTCGACTTTATCAAGACCCTGGAATACGACCAGGTGGAATACGACCTCGGCTGCGAGGACGTCATCGGTCGCCACGGCACGGTTCAAGGCAGCGTCCTGCGAATCGGCCAGCGATCTTATCATACCGTTGTCATTCCGCCTCTGTGCCGTAATCTCGAAGCAAAAACCCTGGCGATTCTCCATGCCTTTTTGAAAGAAGGCGGAACGGTATTGTGTTGCGGCGACGTCCCGGAGCTTGTGGACGGATCGCCGTCATCGAAGGTCGCTGAGTTGGCATCACTGCCCGGCTGGATCCAAACGTCGCCCACCGAGCTTTCCGCTCAGCTTCTAAAACGGCACGACCCGTCGGTAAAAATCGCTTGGTCGGAGCCGCGACAAGGCATTCTATTGCATCAAAGGCGCCACCTCGACGATGGGGACATTCTGTTTCTGGTCAATACGTCTCTGGATCAATCGGCGTCGGGGAGCGTGCACACAACTTATCATGCGATCCAGCAGTGGGACCTGGAAACGGGTGAGGCTTTGCCCTTCCCGTTCCGCGCAAACCCGGCAGGGAGTGAGTGCGAGTTCAGCTTAGCCCCGGGGGGAAGCTTGGTATTATTCTTGGGTGCCGAAGAACTTCCCAGTCAACCGGCCAGTCGATGGAAGGAGCACCGTGTTGCAATCGGTCAAGATTTGCAAATCCGCCGCTTACAACCGAACGTTCTGACCTTGGACTACATGGACGTGACGGTAGGCGACGAAACTCGAAAGTCGACCTACTTCTTTCAGGCGTGTGACTGGGTATTCAAGAAGCATGGCCTGCCAGGCAATCCCTGGCATCATGCCGTTCAGTTCCGCGACGAGTTGATCACTCGGCAATTTCCCGCCGGCAGCGGTTTCACTTTGGCGTACCGATTTGTCATCCGCGAACAGGTACCCGAGTCGTTGTGGATCGTGGTCGAACGGGGAGATCTCTACAAAATTGCGTGCAACGGGCAGCCAATGGTCGTGGGTAACGATTGGTGGCTGGATCGGGCGTTTCACAAAATCGACATCCGCAGTGCCGTGAGAGTCGGAGAAAATGTGGTGACGCTTTCCGCCTCGCCGATGACCATGTGGCACGAGCCCGCCCCCGCCTATCTGTTAGGTGAATTTTCTTTGGCTCCGGCGGATAGCGGGTTCGAGATCATCGCGCCGCGGGAGTTACGACTGGACGACGCGCAGCATCTGGGCCACGATACGCAGCCGAACGGGACGATGTGGCTCTCCAGCGGTATCGGTTTTCGCCCCAACTCCAGCGATGACCCTTCGCCGTGGCTGATTTTCGACCTGGGGCGGCCCGTCCATCTCCGCCGCGTCACGATTTGGAACTACAACGAGGTCAACTTGACGCAACGTGGCGTCAAGGATTTCGAGCTTCTGGCACTGGATCACGGCGATCCAAATTCGGCAGGACACTCCTTGGGCCAATTCTCACTGGCTCAGGCTACCAGCGGCAAAACTGGGCCTTCCGCGCAACCAGCATTCCCGCAAACCATTCCGATAGTCGCAGATGGAGTTCGGTTTTTGAAACTTATGGTTCGTTCCAATCATGCGGGCGTCGTTTATCCGGCATCATCGCAAGCTCCCGACAACGCCTTTGTAGGATTGGCCGAAATTCGCTTTTATGAGGCCGACGACGAAGAGCAACGCGAGGTGAGCGGGGCGACGGTCGCCGCGGCCTCCAGCGAACTAGCCGAAGGATTCCAACGCTTAGCTGGACACGTCGTAGATGGCTCAGGGCTTGTAACCGGATGGAACGTCCAGGGCTGCCCGTTTTATTCGGGCGATGTGTCGTACAAGTCACGGATCACGGTTTCGGATCTGGCGTCTGAGGAGTACTATTTGCGTTTGAATCGTTGGAACGGAGCGGTCGCCAAGGTACGCGTGAACGGCGCCCTAGTGGGATACATGTACCATCAACCATGGGAATGCCGCTTAACACCCGCCCTGAAGAATGGGGAAAATACCATCGAGGTGGTGGTGACCGGCACGCCCAAAAACCTGCTGGGACCGCACCATGCTGGTGCCATGCGAGGCTCCGCCTGGCCGCAGGCCTTTGCCCGGGGGCCAGACGAGGGGCCTCCACTCGGCGCTGCCTACGATACCATCCCGTACGGACTCTTCGACCCGTTCGAAGTCGTAGTACGGACCCCAGAAAAATAAGGTTGTTCTCGCTCCAGCCTCCGCGGTATCCGAAAAAGGGACATCCGAGTCGGGAGTTGAGTGGCTTGCGCGTTACCTTTGCGTCCAGCGATCCGATAGCCGGATGCCGGGACCGCCATACTCCAGCGCAATGTGCGCCTGATTGCATGATGTGCCCGCCATCGATTGCGGGGCGTTGGGGCGCATCATTATACGATGTCGATCCCCGCAAACAACCCTGTGCTGTAGTACGTGTAGACAACCAGTGAAGAGCCGCACGGGTTTTGCCGGATTGCGATTCTTCCGCTGTCGCTGGACGGCTTGTGCCAGGCACTGCCCTCGATTGCTGGTGCTGCAATGCACCCCCGCCCGCGCCTTTCGTGTGCAATTAGGCGGCTGGCGGATCGGACTCCATGCGTGGATCGCCAGCTCCCCCCTTCCAACGCAGGGACTCACGATTCTGCTCGATAAAGTCTCGGATTTTCGTCGCAAACTCCATCAATCTGTACCACTGGTCGGCATACAGCGTCACCGGCATCCGTTGCAAGCCGTAAACGCTAACAGCCCCCTTCGGACTGATCTTGCAAATCAAAACTCCTTGCGATTCCGACAATTCCTTGAGCAGCTTGTCTGCCTCCTCGGGGTTCAGCTCGCCCGCGGCCACCTTGAAGAGAATCTCCTTTCGATCCATTCCGACAACTCCTTGCGTCTAGGGTTGGAAGAAAAAAGTCGATGCCCGTAACCGCACGTATCGCTGCAATCCGGGTCATGGTCGGCACAGGCTCATCGCAAATAATGCTACAACGCAAAGTCCGTGTGCCTGCATGATGCGCCCACCATACGCTGCAATACGTGGTTTCGCACCACCACAAGATGTTGAGAACAACCCAGCGCTGTAGCAATAAGACTCGCTAGTACCGCACCGTAAAGTCCGCCCAATTGTATGATGTACGCACGATTGATTGCGAGGCGTCATGTCCCGCCAGCACACAATATGTTGAGCCAAGGAAACGACGTTGCGCTGTAGTACTAGAATCCCAAACCCTTCGTTTTGGTTTGCACTGGCAGAAGATACATGTCGGCCGTGATGTACAAAACAGAGCCATGGCCATGCATCGGCGTCAGCCCGGCAGGCCACGCTGTTTTGAAGCTGGGAAAGATGAGGTCGAACATGGCTCTTTCGCCTTTCCACAAACGACCACTATATTCGGAAGCTCACGCACCGTGGTCGCGACCGCAGGGGGCCTATGGCGACGATGTGAAAATCATTATGGCCATTCCAGGGCCGCCCCATGCGCGATCGCACGAGTTGCGTTCCGGCCTGCGTTCCGGCAACCTTCTCCGATGATATGATAAGGTCTGACGTTACGCGCGACAACATTCCAATCGATCAGCAAAATATCTCCGACTTCCCCACGCCCCCGTTTGTGGTCCCCAAAAGCTGGCCCTGCCCATCGATCATGTGCAGCTTACTTACCCGCTCGGGTCGTGTCTGCATACGCCAGCCGATAAACCAAATTTCCTGGACGTATTTTTACGTAAATCATTACTGCGTAAAGACTTTCGGTTGATTTGTACTGCTTACCGTAGTCATGTAATGGTTTTTCGTAAGTTTTTGTCCTGTAATGAGTTGCGCGATTCGCCTTGTACTCAGAAAACAGTGAGAGAATCGGGGTGCTCAATTGACGTACATTATTTTCTCACAATCACTTGCAATTAGCATCCCCCTAGTTCGCGGGGGGGGAAGTTTGGTCGAAATGACAGCATCGCGAGTGGTTTTGCAGTGAGGAGAATCTCTGCAAAAGACTTCGCAAGATTTCTCGCTTCGCTCGAAATGACAGCAGGACTAGCCGTTTTGCAGGGACGAGAAACCGCGTAAACGATTACGGGTGGAACAATGCGGAAAGGGTGGCGTTTTCACGAGCATTTGGCATACCCGCACTGCTCATAGCCGCCGATGGCTCAAGGGAACGGCAGGATGCTGCGGTCGACGCGGCGTGACGCCCCCATGTTCCGTGAACGGCCACCGACCGGCGGTGCGATGCCGATTATCCATCGTCTGGGGCAGCATGAAATGGCTTTACCTGCACGTTCGAGCGTGTCAAAATCACCGCCACGGCGCCATGACGCCTTGTTTCCAAGATTTTCGAGCCAACCGCCCGATATCCCTCCGAAACGTCCCGCGCCAAAGCTCGTCCGTTGCTCATCACCACGATAGGCGGCCGTACACGCCGTATCCAGGCTGGCGAATTCCCATTCCTGCTGCCATGATGCGGCGCCACCAGCACCGAGCACGCAAGATCCGAACGCCCGAGGATGCGCTGCGTGCCGCGACCGTCCAGGTCTCCGGTTAACATGAGCGTGGAGTCCCCACACTGCACGCGGAGGACCAGGCTTTTGGCATTGTCTTCACCCTCGATCCAATTTTGGGGAGGATGCAGAACGGATAAATGAATCTCATCGGTCGGCCACGCCTCCCAATTTTCGGCTAGCGTTGCCAAAGGAACGTTTTTGGCGCGAATCGCTTCCAACAATTCGCGCACCAACGGTTCCGATGACCGTATCATGCTCGGTTCCAGGTAGATTTTGCCCACAGAAAAATAATCCAGCAGTCGCGGAACCGCACCATAATGGTCGAAATCGGCGTGGGAGATGATGATCGCGTCGATATGGGTGACCCCTCGATACCATAAATAGTTCGCCACGGTTTGAGCGGCCGTTCGATCCCCCAGCATCTTGCCGGCGTCGTACAGCAATATGCGGCCGCCCGGAAGATGAATCGCGATGGCCAGCCCATGACCTACCGACAGGACTGCACATTCCACGGTCCCCCGCGACACACGCGGTACCGCAATCGCGTAGCCGAAAAGCAGGAGCGTCCATGCCAGGATCGCCGCTGAAATGGCATATCTTGCAGCGCGACGATACGGCACGAACACGAGTCCGGCACCGATCGCGTACAGGCCAATCAGCCACCAATCCGGCGGGCCGGGAGACCACAGCACCGCATACGGGATACCATCACCCACATCCACGATCGCGCGAATCAACCGCAGCGTGATATCGCATACACTGCCGCACAACCAACCCAACGGCCAACACCAAGGGCCGAGCAACATCAGCCCGAACCCGAAGGCAAGAACGACGGACAGCGGCGGCAGCAACAGCGGCGTCAAGATGATGCCCAACGGTGCAGCAACGTGAAAACGGGCCATCACGAGGGGGGCCGTCACGGTCGCGAGCAGGCCGGAAATTGCGACGCTCTGCCCGATTGCACTTCCCGCCCTGATCAGAGCGCGCTGCCACCTTGGCCGGGCCTCGAAGATCACTCTAGCCAAGGGATCCTCCGGCCCTCTCGATGCGATTTTCCCCCCAAAGGCGACTAAGGTAGCAGCGATAAGAAACGATAGCTGGGGACCGACTCGAAACAAATCGCTCGGATTGCAAATCAGCACAGCGAGGCCGGCGAACGCCAGGGAATTCCAGCCGGATGAACGCCGGAGAAGGGCCTTTCCGAGGAAGTAAATGGACAAAATAACCGCCGCACGAACGGTCGGTGGCTTTCCTCCGCTGATCATCAAATAGGTCAGTACTGACAACAAGGCCAAGATATAGATGGCTCTCCCGCGAACCCCAATCCATCGCAGGACGACCAGCACCGTACCGGCAAAGATTCCAATGTGCAAACCAGAGATCGCCAGGAGGTGAATCGTTCCGGTCCGCAGCAGCCGCTCCGAAAACTCGTCGTCCACTTCCCGGCGAAAGCCCAACAGCAGGGCCTTTGCCAGCGCGGCTTGCGGTTGGGAAACAAACCGCTCGATGGCCTCCGCTGCCGAAATTCGGAGCATCGCCAGGAGCCGAGGGATTCCCAGAACCGTTCCCCTCTCTAACATCTCGACCCCAGCCGCCTGTGCATCGCGAAGCTCCACCAGCACGCGGTCCCCGCGACGGTAACTTCGCAAGTCGAATTGGCCCGGATTGTCGGGCCGCCGGGGGCTGGCAAGGTGGCCTGTGAGCCGTAGCCGGTCCCCTGGCAGCAGCCTGGGCAGGCTCCCCCGAACGTAAATCTCCAATGTCCCGGACGCAAAACGCCAGACGGTGCCGTCTCGGATGGATACCGCTCGGCATCGCAAGATGGTCGTCGCCTGGTTTTGCCACGGCAGCACACGACGCAGCGACGGCTGAGCATGAAGACCGGGTGTCGCGATGACCTCTGGCACAGATTCCAGAGTGGCTTCCATGCAGATTGCGCTCACGTCATGGTCGCGGGCCGCGTCGAGCACCATATCTTGATGGCTTATTCCCCCACCTTCGGAGGGGCCGCCCGGCTGGGTATCCAAAGCTAGAGCATAGCGACCCAACTCATCCTGCGAAAAAACGCTGGTATGCCAATAATGAAGTGTCGCGCCGAGGAGCACGACCGACAGAAACAACGCGAACCTCGACAGCCCCACACTCCTACGAACGCATAGATAAGCCCATAAAATAAGAAGCGCTACGCCGATCAGCGAGTAGATAATGAGGCGTTCGCCGTGCCGCAAAACAGAGAAGTTAGTGAAAATGGTCGGCCCGAAGAAAGCGTCAATCGCAATCCCACACGCCAACGCAGCCAAAGCGGGAACGAGCGGCTGGTTCCAAGGGGATGGAGTCGCCCGATGTCCTGGATAGGAGAGCGATCGTGGGCGTGGTTGGTACGCCCGCTGCGCCGTCGATTCGATACTATTCGTCCTTGGACCGATCACGCTCCCCATGCCCCACTTGTGTTTCAGTGCGTAGTTCTATAAATTGGTATTTTCGCTTTAGACTGCGGCTCGGTGTGTCCGTGAATGCCACGCTAACGCTGGGAATGCGCGGCATTCGCATGTAAGTTTATCGTTCCCCTGCTCTCGGACCAATAACTTGCCGACAAAGGCGAGCGACTCCCATGAAAAGAAAACTGGCCCTTGCGAAGACCTTTCTCGCCAAACCCGCCGCCGTGCGGAGAAAGTGGTTCGTGGTTGATGCCGAAGGTAAAGTGGTTGGTCGCTTGGCCTCCGATATCGCCATGATCTTGATGGGAAAACATCGGCCAACCTACACCCCCCACGTAGATACTGGGGATTTCGTCATCGTTACGAATGTCGAAAAAATCGTCTTCACTGGGAAAAAGTGGCAGCAGAAGCGATACACCTGGTACACGGGTTACCCCGGGCTGCGTTCCGAGACCGCCCAGGAGCGTCGTGAAAAGGATCCAGCCGCGATTTTAACAGAGGCTGTTCGACGCATGTTACCCAAGAACCGGTTGGCCCGCAAGATGCTGAGTAAGCTCAAGGTCTATGCTGGTCCCGAACACCCCCATCAGGCTCAGCAACCAGAGCCGTTGGAGCTCGGGCGAAAACGAACTGGAACTTTTGGACGGCCGATCATTGGAAGAGATTCCTAACCATAGAAAAAGATTCCTAGACATACGCTAGGTTAGATCAGTGTCTCGGTTGGCTGGTGAGCAGGCAAAGACCCAAAAGGACACGCGGCGGCCCGATTGAATCTAAACTGGTCTAGCTGCTATGGGCGGGCTTCGTAAAACAGTCCACTTGTGGCACGAACGGACGCCAAAAAACTTCGTGTCCTTCGTGGATGTATCGGGCGTTCGTAAAGGCATCAGGCGATAATTGCGGCACCGAGGGCAAGCTCGAATGAAGATGCTCCCAGGTTGTGTTAGCGTTCCAAAGTCTCTAAAACAGATTTCTACATCACAGGCTTGGGTTTTACGGCAATGGGAGCGCGTAACGCTCAAGTCGGTACTAAGGGTGACAAGGCAGCATGGCATCGAAGTTGATTCCAGGTAGCGGTGCGAGCGATTTCGTGGGCACCGGGCGACGGAAAGCCACAGTGGTGGCGAGGGTTCGCGTTTGCCCCGGACAGGGGAAGATCGTCATCAATGATCGGAGTTTCGAAGAGTATTTCCCTGTGGAGCTGAACCGGCACGCCGTGATCCGCCCTCTGGATGTGATCGGCCGCCGCGACCAGTACGATGTGATCGTGCGTGTCCAAGGTGGAGGAATCTCCGGGCAGGCAGATGCCATCGGCTTGGGCATCGCCCGCGCCTTGGCTAAGCTGGATGCAGAGCTGACCAAGCCACTGCGGGATGCAGGGCTTTTAACCTTTGATGCGAGAAAGAAGGAGCGTAAAAAGTACGGCCTTCGCGGCGCCCGGCGTGGAACGCAGTTTTCGAAACGATAGGTTCCTTGCCCAGTACGGTCATTGGATTCCTGTGGATTGCGCCGTGATAATGTCGCGGTTCCCATTAAACAAGGACACTATTTCAGGCAACCACCTCCTTCACGAAACGGTCGTGGTCCCGCGTTGGGCATGCGACCGTTTCTTTTTTTAGTCCCTGCACGCTCGGCGAGGCTTCTTCCCATTCCCCGCAGGCACGGCACGGCGAGCAGCACTGTTCCCCCACACGGAAGGCTTTCTAACAACGGCCCGTGATTATCCCGCCGCATATGTCGCCCATTCAAGTCTTCCGCACGACGAATGGCGTCTTAGGCAGGACGAATCGCGTGCTGGTGCGATGAACTCCAGGCAGCTTCGTTAAGCAAATCCCTGGCGACATCAATCATCGTGCCATTTTCTTCGACAGATCAGCATGTGAGGGACACGAGGATCGCAACGCTCCTCGAAGCAATTTCGACGATTCCCATTGTGACACCGCGGGCCGGAATTTTGCATGCGTCGCCCGCCGATGTCGAAAAAAGGATGAAGAGGCCCCGTGTGCCTCTCCTGCCCAGAATGGATTCTCCTTTCCTCCGCTCACGGCCGTGGAGGAGCATGGATGCCGCAAGGATTGCACCGGTTGATGCGTCATTTTTGGCGGCATACAGCTCGATTCGACCACGGAGCGCGACGAGCCACGACACTTGTCGCTTCCGTCATCGGCATTTCCCTGATTCAACGGTAGGCATGATAGACGCGTGCGGCGTCTGCCACATACGTCATGCAAGGCGTTCGGCGCGGCTTGATACAACCTTCAAGCTACCGTTAGCAAGGGGAGTCGGCGCGCCTATCTCAGTGGGTGCGGAGCGATTGCCGTGTTTATCGAATTGGTCACAAGTGGGACATTGATGCTGTGCATCCTGGGCGAACAAGTGGGATATTGATCCTGTGCATCCTGGGCGAAGCGGTATACGACTGAAAGCAGCGGCGATAGCGGCCGTGGCATGGGCGGCGATACCCTGGAGTCTGGCCGCCGCTTGGCCCTGGAGCACACCTTCGCCTCAAGAACCGCCGCATCCCGCCGTCGCTCGCATTATCGCCCTGGACTTGAAGGGGGCCTCGCTGGGATCTGGGACCCTTGTGGCCGTGAACGAAACGCACGGCCTGGTCGTCACCAATTGGCATGTGGTGCGGGACGCCCGAGGCGGGGCCATCCTCGTTCTGTTTCCCGACGGATTTGCCTCTCCTGCTACCGTGCTGAAAACGGATCGCGATTGGGATCTGGCGGCCCTGGCGATTTGGCGTCCCCGGGCGATTCCGGTCGCGATCGCACAAGCGGCCCCACGTCCCGGTGAGTGGTTGGCTATCGCCGGCTACGGGCAGGGTCAGTATCGCACGGTCAAGGGTGTCTGCACCCAGTACTTGTCGCCCAGCCTCAATCTCCCCCGCGAACTCGTGGAACTTCGGGCCGCGGCGCGACAAGGGGACTCCGGCGGTCCGATCTTCAATTCCCACGGTGAACTGGTTGGGGTTCTGTTTGGTTCCGGTGACTTCGATACCATGGGGGCATACTGCGGCCGGGTCCGTGCCTTCTTGACCCCTCTGAAAGAGACTTTTTACAACTTGCCCGCCCCGCAAGGCGGGCCTCAGATGCTGGCAGCGGGGCCTCCATCGCTTGCACCGGGCAACGCATCCATCCCTGCGGTAGCGGCGTCAGGCCCCCTCCTCGGCCAGGCCCCTCCACTCGAACGCATCAAGGCGGACGTTGGCCAATTCGGTGCCGCCTCCGACGCGGCAACCATTTCTCCGCCGTCCACCGGATCGATTCCGCTGACAGCCGTTGCAGCATCCGAACTGCCGGGTAGCAGAAGCTCGGTCTACGGTACCTTCAGGAGCAATAGCCAGGCAGGGACGGACACGGTGTCGGCCGGTCATGGCACGTCCGCGTCCTCAAGCTCCGCGGTACCACCCGCTACGTATGGTGACCGTTCCGGAGAACGCATGACGGGCAACGGACCATCATTCGGAGATACCCCGGCGAAACCTGGCCCAAATAGCCTGGTTTCGGCAAATCCCCCTGTCGCATCCGTCGAGAGCCAGCAGCGGTCGGATTGGCGGCCAGATTCCAGCCGCGGACACATAGCCTCGAATACCCAGGGTTTGGAGAGACCTGGCGGGGGAGCCGGATGGGACTCCGAAGCAGCGATCCCAGGCAACCCAGGGCCATCCGCTGCCAGTGCGAGAAACGGCGTGTCGGCCAACTCGCCGATTGCATACCAAAACCCGCCTCGCTCCTTCGCGGATCCTGCCCTCCCTCGCGACAAGGCTGGCTCTGGCGGACCGCCTTACCCGGGACACGATTACGGTTGGGATCCACAGGGGCGTTCTCCTCCCGAAAGGCACGACCCCTATGGTAGCGGTCTAGCTTCGTCACCGAACGGTGGATCGCAATATGGCTATAACGATTCAGCGGACACACCTCACACGGCAAACGGAGAACTGGCAAGTAACAGAGACACCCATGCACACGTCACGGACGCCGCGGATCGTTCGTGGGATTATCGCGGGGACAACCAGGAGGGTTATAAAGCGGATTATCAGGGAGCATCCCAGGACCAGCTAACGGCCAGCATCGACGGCAGCCGTGCCCACGCCAGCACAGGCGCGGTTCGCTCCGATACGGACCTTTCCAGCCGAATCCCCTCCGCTGCCGGTTCCCCCACTTACCCGAATTCCGCGACCATCAATCGGCCCATCAACAGCGGTTCTGCGGAAACCTCGTCGTGGAGTGATCGCCCAGGCGAGCCAGATCGTACAAACAGGGATCATGACCGCGATTCAGAAGCCCAAAGTCGGCAAAAGGCCAACGCGAGCGATCTTTCCCACCGCTACCAGGTGGAGGGATACGGCGACCGGTCATCCTCCAACGGATGGCCGTCCGGGCAATCGGGAGAATACGAACCGGGAAATCCTGGCGGGCCGGGTGCCTCCGATTTTCAGCCACAGACGCGCGGCGCAAATCAAGGACGAAGCGTCACGAATACCCGCGAGAAATCGGCCGGGGTGTCGGATCACTCAGTTTCTTTCGAATCCTCGGATTCGTCCTATCTCTCGGGTCAAGACCATATCGATCCCTCGGATGGCTCTCGTCCTTCCGATCGAGAGCGTGCCAATTCTTCAGACGGCTCTCGTCCTTCTGAAAATCCAGGAACCGCTTCCGGGTCAACAAGGGGCGGGCAAATCAAATCCAACTCTCGGGAAGGCAAAAACAACCGAGACGGCTACGATTTAGAAAGCACGACCGCGGAGGAATACGCAAGTGCGGCGGCTCGCGGCGGCGCTACCGTGTCCAGAAGTGGCTCTTCTGTGGACACCGAAAGTGATGATCGCCGCAGGCACGCGGGCGATTCTTCGGGAAAGACAAGCGGGACGGGCACAGGTGCCATTCCACCCATGGCAGTCTCGTCGGCCCAAACGGAAGATTCTGACGGAGGCGAGTCTCTTCCTTACGAGGGCACAAGCCGTAGTGCAAAGGTCCAGACGGGCCAACACGACAGCCAGCCGGCACATTCTGGGGGGCCTGCGGGAATTGGGATAGAGACACTCTTAGGGTTGATCGGACTACTCATCCTCTTCGTTCAGAGCATGCGATGGCTCGGCGGCTTCTACGAGCGATCCCATCGGCGGCGCCGAGATTGGCGGACGCCCCGCCGACGCCCCTATTATGAACGCAATATCCGACCCGTCTATCGTTCCTATTGGTAGGCTCGTCCTTCCGGCGATTTGCCGCGCGGGGCGATCAGCACCGCTTCGCTTCGGACTTCCCACTGCTTGCCTATTCTTCCTCGGCGTAGAAGAGCATTCGACCGCAAGAGTGGCAATACACGTATTCGCCCAACTTCAACTTGCTGCGCATGTTGAGGGGAACGTGCTGATTGCACCCGCCGCAAAACTCACCACGCACAGGGGCCAGGGCGCTACTCCCCTTGAGGCGAACGACCCGCTGATACATTTCGCGGACGTCGCCGGCAAGCATCGATTCGGCACGGCGCAATTCCGATTCCACGCGTTCGATTTCGGCACGGATGGTCGGTTCTTGGCGGGAAAACTCCTCCGACCATTGCTCAGCTTGTCGCTTGGCCGCCGCGACCTTTTCCTCGCATTCGGCGACGCTGCGCGTGGATGCCTCGGCTCGATCCATCAATTCCAAGGCCTCGTCGGCCAAGACGGACGCCGCCATCTCATCCGCGGCGATTTGATCTTTCAATACCTGGTACTCGCGATTGTCTTTGGCCTGCATCAACTGCGACTTCCGCCGCTGGATGTCGGCTAGCTTTTGGTCGTAATCCATCTGCTTGCGGTGCGCTACCATTTTCAGGTCTTGATGCGCTTTACGAGCCGATTCCAAGACTTGCTCGGCCTGCTGAACCTGCCGGGCATAGGCTTGAGCCAGCCGGGGCCCCTTCATCATCCTGCCCCGCAGCTCCTCCAAGACCTGGTGCAATCCATGAAGGCGGCGAAAAATGTCGGAATGCTTATCGGTCTGCGATGTCATGATGGGCAAGGCCTCCTTGGGGATTTCAAGAACAAAAAAAGGGCCGCCCAATCGGGCAGCCCGGTGCCTGGCTATGCGTGACCGCCGACAACAGATCAGCCGGCGGCACCGTCCACGAAGGCGGACAGTTGTCGCGTCCGCACAGGATTCTGAAGCTTTTGCATGGCTTTGGCCTCGATTTGCCGCACGCGCTCCCGCGTGACTTTGAAGATCCGTCCGACCTCCTCGAGGGTATAGCTGTAGCCGTCACCCAACCCATAGCGCAATCGAATGATTTCTCGCTCGCGATAGGTGAGCGTCTTGAGCAAGTTTTCGATCCTTTGCCGCAACAATTCACGATGTGCTGCATGCTCCGGCTTATCGGGTACCCGGTCGGCAACCAATTCGCTGAGCGTTCCATCTTCCTCTTCGCCAATCGGGCGATCCAGGCTGCTGGGCTGCCGAACTAATTCCAAGATACGCGCCACCTCATCCGGCGGCAACTGGACCCTCTGCGCCAATTCCTCGACCGTCGGTTCTCGGCCAAGATCGTAGGCCATCCGACGCGAAAGATTTTTCAAGGTATTGATCAGATCCAGGATGTGGGTGGGGATGCGGATGGTGCGTGCCTGATCGGCAATCGCCCGTGTAATGGCTTGTCGAATCCACCACGTGGCATAGGTAGAAAACTTGAAACCGCGTCGATATTCGAATTTATCCACGGCACGCATCAGTCCCGTATTGCCTTCCTGGATGAGATCCAGAAAGCTCAAACCCCGGTTTCGATATTTTTTGGCCACGGAAACCACCAGGCGCAGATTGCCTGCCGCTAATTCACGCTTCGCCTCTTCGTAGTCCTGAAATTGAGCCTCCATCTTGCAGCAGCGGCGTCGCAGACTGCGCGGGCTTTCCTGGGTGCTGACCATCAGATCCCGAAGTTCCCGACGCAGTCGCTCCTTTTCCCCAACGCCGCCGGGCGTCGTCTTCAGCTCGCGGAGGCGGGCGCGAATCTCCTCCATCCGCGCGCAGATCTCGTTCATCTGCTTCATCATCGAGCGAACGCGGCGCGTGCGCAGCCCAAGCTCTTCGACCAGTACCAGCATCTTCGCGCGTCGGGCCAGAAAACGCCGGCGGATTCGGGCCTTCAGCGGATCGGGGGTGCGGCGATTGATCAGGCACTTGAAGTCGCGTTCGTTGGCCGCCATCAGCCCCCGCAAGGTGGGTAGATTGTGCGGCATCCGCCTTAGAATCTGCTCTTTTGTCAACTGATCCGTCAGCGAGACCTTCAAGGTGCGATCGAACGAGAGCCGCCCCTGTTGGACCTGTTCTAATATCTGGACGGCATTTTTCAACACCAAATAACAACCAATGACGGACCGCCGAAACCGTTTCCGGCTGACCTCAATCCGCTTCGCCAAGGCCACTTCTTGCTCGCGGCTGAGTAAGGGCACTTGCGACATCTGGCTGAGGTACAAGCGAATGGGATCGCTGCTCCAGCGGACCTTATCCCCGGGAAAGAGATCTCGCAAACTGGGGTCCTTGAGAAGCGATTCCTCTTGCGATGAAACCGCTAGGGCAGAGATGCCTGACGGTCGGCCACGAACCAGCTCGATCCCGGCTTCCTCTATCGCCGTGACCAGTCGATCGAGCCGCTCCGGATTGTTCTCTTGATCGGGGAGATAAGCAGTGATTTGCTCGTAGGTGAGATAACCTTGAGCCCTTCCTTGGGCCATCAAAGCGCACAATTCCTTGTCGCCGTGCTTCACGGGTCGTCTCCTTTCGCGCATCCGAGCGCGTCGAGAGCCAAACGAATCGGAAATCGAGGGAAGGTTGCGGGGCTACCAAGTTGCGGGAACCCTCGATCCCGACGCCAAAATCCTCACCCATCCGTGGGCTCGGTGAACTTTTGGCGATTTCGTTCTTCTTCCACTATCCGCATCAGCAATTCGAGTTCTTTGTCTGGCTGCAAACCTCCTTGGCGCAGAGCGCCCTGCAAGTTTACCCGGCGGCGAAGGGCCTCTCGCTCGTGAAACGATTTCCGCAGGTCGCGAATCAGGTCTTCGACGTTTTGGCTGGCGATGACCTTTCGCCTGGCCTCTTCATCCAACGCAATAAGTAGATTTTTGCGCTCTGGGGCGTCGCTTGCCAAGAGCAATTTTTCCCAGGTGAGCGGAATTCCGGAAAGTTGCATGTCCCGCGCGGATTCGAATATGCCGCGCGCTACATCCGAACGAAAATCCGAAGCAGCGAACGTCTCCAGCACTCGTTGCGCTGCTTGCGGTGAAGAGAGCATGATCTCCAGGCACGTCCGCTCCCAGGCGTCCAGCTCTGCCTCCTTTTCGGTCGATCCGGCGGTCTGAGCCCGCCCCAGCCGCCGCTGGTTAGCCGCCCTCAATTCCGCAAGTCGCCGCCGCAAAAGGTCCTCGTGAATCCGTGTCATGGCGGCCAAACGAGTGACGATTTTCCACTCCCGGGCCTGCTGCTGGGCCGTGGTCTCCCCAACTTGCAGCGGGGCTTTCGCGATAATCGCTAGGACATTCTCCGCGGCCTGGGTCGCACCAGCCACGTCCCGTTCCAAATCCTTGCCGCGCGTTGCCTCCGCTACGGCATACTCCAGGGTATCCACAGCGCTGCGTTCCAGAGCCGCGGTAAATGCTTCCGGCCCCCGCTGGAACAGAAAGTCGCAGGGGTCCAAATCGTCCGGCAAAACGAGCACCCGCATATCCACCTGCCGGGCCACGAACAATTCCAGCACTTCCGCCGCGCGCCGTCGTCCCGCAGCATCACCATCCAGTACCAGCAACACCCGATCGGCGTAACGCTGCAACAACCGAAGATGGGAATCTCCCAAGGCCGTCCCTAAAACAGCCACAGCATTGGAAAAACCAAATTGGTGCGAGGCAATGACGTCCGTGTACCCCTCCATAATCATGGCCACGCCGGTCCTACGAATGGTCTCGCGAGCCAGGTCCAGGCCGTACAAAATGCGACTTTTGTTGAACAGCGGCGTGTCCGGGGAATTGATGTACTTGGCGGGCGAGGTGATCCCGCTTTCCGGCAAAATCCTGCCCCCCAGACCCACGCTCCGCCCTTGTGGATCATGGATGGCAAATAAAACTCGACCACGAAAACGGTCGAACCACTCCCGCCCCGTCGTTTTCACGAGAATGCCGATCTTGGCCAAGAGTTGCGGGTCGATACCTTCGCGGCGGGCACGGCGGAGCAGCCAGTCCGGTTGAGGCGGGGAAAAGCCGATCCGAAAACGGACGATGCTGTCCTGCGACAAGCCACGACTGGAAAAGTAGCGACGTGCCGATTCCGCCTCCGATGCGTCGAGCAAAAAGCGGTGATACTGCTCCTCGGCCCAATCCATCACCCGGAACAAGTCCTTCTTCTGCTCGCCGGACGGCCCTTTCTCGGGATGGGCGGACTGCGGGAGAGGGATACCGGCCATCTCTGCCAGCATCTCCAATGCCTCCGGAAAATCCACGCCCTCCATTTTCATCACGAAGCTAAAGATATCGCCTCCGATATTACACACGAAGCAGCGGAAGACCTGGCGTTCCGGGTTCACTTGCAGGCTGGGGCGATGATCGTCGTGCCACGGACAAAGTGCGACAAAGCCCCGGCCTTGGCGGCGCAGCGGCAAGTAGCGCTCCACCAAGTCCACGATGTCAACGGCTTGGCGAATGCGTTCTTTAATCTCTGATGAATACATCCCAGGCATGACTTTGTGACGCCGAATTGGAAGAGGATGGGGGCACAGCCGACATTATATCGGAGGGGACCACTCCACGCGCGGCCGCCCCCCGATCGAGTAATCCCGGGCGGCTCACGCGGCACAATAAGAGATCGTGGTCCACGTTGGAAGGGTCCACAACCCGTCCACCAAATGCCACAAAATGGGGATGACCGCTACACGAGCCAGAGAGGTGTAGAAAACTTTAGTGACACTTAAACATCGCTAATTGCCCATTCTTCCCCCCGTTAACAAATCGTCCGCCATCGCAAGCGCCGACAAGAACGAAGCAAACGGCGTCGCTGTCCCGAAAGTCCGATTGCAGAGGGCAGGGCCTGCGCATAGCCAAGGCGTGCAACTACGCCTGCGCAGCCCTTTGGGCGGCAACGTGTCCGGCAGTGGCTTTCCGATCACTCCAGCAGCGGTATCGGACTGAACGAGGCTCCGAGCACCTCCTGAGATGAAACAGCCAGCCAACGGTCTAATATGGCGGCATACACTTGACGAAAATCAACGGTGTGTTTCACGCCGCCGTTTTCGGTCTCGGAGAGATTGGGTGGGTTGCCGACGATAGCTCTGCGGAGGTTGCCGCCGGCGACAAACATCGGGGCCGCGGAACCGTGGTCGGTCCCATGCCGTCCGTTTTCGCGGATGGTTCTTCCGAATTCGGAGTAGGTGTAAACAACCACCCTCTCAAGGAGTTGATCGCGTGCCAAATCGGTAACGAAGGCAGTAAGCGCGTCCCCAAGCTCGCCCAGCAATTCTCCGTGATTATTGTCTTGAAGAGAATGGGTATCAAAGCCGCCGGGTCCCTCTCCGCCCATTTCCGTGCAGATAATGCGGACCCCAAGCTCGGCTCGAATCAACTGGGCCACAAACGCAAGGCGATTGCCAAACGCGGTTTGGGGATAAGCAACGTTCCTGGCGGTAGATCCCCCGGCGATTTCCGCGACTCGCTGAGCCGCGTGACGCGGGGCGACGGTCGCCGACTCAAGAGAGGCGTCCGCGGGATGGATCGCAATTTCCTTGCCCCCTTCACCAGCAACATTATTTGCCAAAGATGGATCCAGCATCAAATCGCTTTGCCGATCGGTTTTCACGCACACGGACGCCCGGCCTACCACCGTCAGCGGTGTCGCGATCTCGCCCACAAAAACACTCGGCGTCGCCGGCGGAATACATGACGCGCGCGGGACGCCCAATCGCGTCAGCGTGTCGGCAGCACGCCCCAGCCAACCCGTCTCGGGGCAAGGGTTTTCCGGTTCCGCGGTCTGCCAGATCTCCATAGATCGAGCGTGATCGCCATTCGGGTTTGGATATCCGACGGCATGAATGATAGCCAGACGGTGCTGTTGCAGCAGATCGACCAGGCCCCTCAGTCGCGCGTGGAGACCGAAACCGTCTTGCACTGGGATGACGTCCCGCTTTGTCAGCGCCAGGGTGGGGCGGTTCCGTCGGTAGATGTCATCGTCAAACGGGACCAATGTATTCAGCCCGTCGTTCCCCCCCGCCAATTGGATGGCCACCACGACCGTGCCATCTGGGTCAGCCGTCAAGGATTCCGCGGCCAAAGCCCGTCGCAGGAACGCGGGGATCCGGCCTCCCAAGACGACGGCACCAGCCAGGCCACTTTTTAACAGCGTGCGACGCGAAAATCTGTCCATAATCCGCTCCTTCCCGCCCCTGCATCCCAAAGCGTCGTCCGTCACCTCCCCTTGTCGTGAATCACGGGATCCACGAGCTTACTCAAGCGGAGCACCTGGTCAAGCATTTGGTGGTGGGCAAAGCCTCTGAAGGACACCTCAAGCCGTCTGGAACACCGCGGAGGTCGCCAAGAGGCAGATCATCGATGCCGCTGCCTGTTCCCTGGCACCCGCCGACTCCGCATAACGGGCGCGCAAGGCGCTCCACTGCGGGGCCACATCCGACGGCACCTCTCCGTCGGACAACAGTTCAACGACCGCCTGTGGAAGATCGTTGCCGAATTCGTCGCAGGCCTGCCGAGCCAAGCCGCCCCCGAGTTTTTCGTCTTGGCTGACGAGCTTGACCGCGAACTTCATCCGTCGAATCAACGCCAGCGGAGTCAGATAATGGCAGGCGTCGGGCCAACCGTCGAGGGTTGTGGGTTGGAGTACGTCTTGCCCCATTGCAACCAATTCATTCACCACGCCGAGCTTGACCCGGCCCTGAAATGTCCGAAGCAAGCTGGCTACGAATTGCAAGGGGCGCCGTAATTGCCGGTGACGGATGCCCGCCGAGAAAAACCAGCGTGAGCACAGCATCCCATGCAAGGCATCAGCCAGGGAACCACTTGCCTGGAGCTTCGCCGCCACCGGAGACAAGAATGCATCATCCGGCATTGGGGTATGGCCAAAGAACCACCGATAAAGCCGCCTAACCGTCCACGTCGTTGCCCGCGCATCTTCCGCGATCAGCGATGGAACGGCTTCCGCGACGAAGGTATCACGACGCCCCAAAACGACCTTCTCGCCGACATCGCGTTCGAAGTCCGACACCCGCAGTATTCCGCGATTCACGAACCGCCCGCAGTAAGCCCTCGCCAATTCCCTCGCTTGATGAGCGAAATCGTCTTCGCGATATCCCAAGCAGGTTCGCAAGATGGCCGCTCCTACCCGATCGTTGGGCGCCGAGCGGTAATTGGCCGACGCCCGAACGTTCAACAAGAATGCCGGGTGAAGCAGAACGGCGGTCAGCATTTCGCGGTAACGCCCCAGGGCAAGCCTGCGAATGGCCCGCACCACGTCGTCGAACAGGCTCAATTCCCCGACGCGGCCGATCCCGAGTCCGAAAAACTCCAGCCAGAAGACGGTCATCCATTCCCGCAACGGCCAAGGCGAAGCGACCAATCGCCGCAGAAACCAGGTACGATAAGCGTCGGCAGCCCCCGCACGCACCGCCGCATCCTCCAGCGGCCGCAACTCTTCCTCGAATTTGTTATACGTCGGCGGCTCGGAAATGAGTTCTGAGACCGCCGCCCCGGGTGCCCTGCCCGCCAGTGCAGAAATCTCCCCTGCAACGCCGTTGGCGGCCACGCGGCGCAAAAGATGTGCCACATCCTGGGCACTCATCGCCCGCCCATCGGCTTGCCAGGCATCTTCCGGCGACGGGAGATCGGCCATCGTCGCCCCATCCAGGTCCCTCTCACCCACTGCTTGCGGCGCCATCTTCCGCCTCCGTCACCCTGTACCGGCCCCGATTTGTAGAACGTTAACCGCTTACGGGCAGGAGTCACTCACAGGGATTCTCCTCACTGCAAAGCGGCTCGTCCTCCTGTTATTTCGAGCGAAGCGAGAAATCTCGTGAAGCGAGACATCTTCTCGAAATGGGTTAAGATTTCTCCTCGCTAGCGATCGTCGAAATGACATTGCGTTCCACACTCAGGCAACCTCTGGAACCTCCAACCCTCGTTGTCTCACAAATTTTTTCCGTTACAGCTCAGCCGTGAACGGTTACGTAGAACGGTGTAGCCCTCCCTGCGTGGGCCTAGCCGAGTTATTCCGCGGGCAAAAGCTGCTCTAATACTGACAGATTCATGTCGATCTTGGCGTCCACCGCGGGTCTGCCATTCTCAAGCTCGACCACGACCTCGGATTTTCGGAAGAGTTCCACCGCCCGTTTCAACTGCTCCCAAGACTTCGTCGCCGACTCGCGGTCACTCCCCTTTCCGAGCATGTTTTGCCGGATCAATGCCTCGCGATTGGCATCGATCAATTCCGAAACCGCCGAGAGGTCGGCCTCCATCAGCAGGGTGCTCCCAGCTACTGGTTGCTGGGAACGGGCAGCGTCTAGGGCATCCATGATGGACCTCCCCAGGCTCTCCGCCGACGCCAAAATCAAGTTTTCGCCCTGCACAATGACGACCGGCCGGAAATTGAATCGCATGGGCAGAGGTTGCGAAAGGTCTTCATCCGCCGTGGAGAAATACGACACGGTGTACTTCACACCTCGATATTCCAGGCGATCGAGAATCAACCCCGGTTGCGCGTCCTGCCCACGGACGAAATTGATCAGCCCCAAAGCCTTTTGCCATCCCTCCTCCACAATCGGCCCGAATCGCTCGGGATTCTTCATGCGGAAAACCAAGGCAAAGGCTGGAATGTGCACTTCCGGAGTACCGGTCTCGGGCGTGAACTGCTGGTGGGCTACTACGACTCGGACATGCGGGTCCAGTTCACTCAAAACCTCCTCCGTAAAGTTTCGGCCAGTAAAGAATATCCCCATCATGTTCTCGAAGAAGATCAGGCTGGACGTCCGTTCGGGGAAGAGTTCATTTTTCCTCACGTAGTAGTCGTGCAAGTTGCGGTACACGCTCAAGGCTGCGACTCGTCCTGGGACCTCGATATTGGGCAATGCCCCTTCGGACGGAGTGCTCGGCACGGCGAAGGAGAAGGCATCCGAGATCCCCGCCTCGCCACCGGATCGGAGAGCGAACTTGACGCCTTGGGCCTCGTAAGCCAGCGTCAACCCCAGCCAGTCGGTCTTGCTCAGCATCTCCAGCAGGCCAGCCGACAGCAGCACGGGCAGGGGAGACTTCGCCTGTTCCAGCCCCGCGCTCACATTGGGCAACCCTCGCAATGCCCGAAAATCGAGGATCATAGCCAGATCACCCGGCGGCAACGAGGCCACCGCTTCCTGATACCAAGGCAGATCGGCGACCGCTTCGCCGCCATCCTGGGTCAGGTCGATGATCTGCCGCAGCAACTCGGCGCGATTGCAAATCACCAGCCTCCCACCTATCAGCGCATAGGATGCATCCCGCGATAGCGACCATGCCCGGACGCCGCGATACTCCGCTTCGCGAACCGCTTCCTGTTTGTCACGGTTTGCGGGGTCCAATCGAGTCAAATTCAACACAAAATCGTTGACCTGTCGCAAGGCCTCAGGATCCTTGGATTCCGCGATCAGCGCGAATCGCTCGTTCGGCATCACAGCCAAGACCACGCCCCCTGCCGTTACATTCTTGAGAATCGTCTTCCAATCGGATTGCAGTTGGCCTTCCAACAATGAGACCACGGCCTGCACTTGCCTCAGTTGCCGATTCGCCTCAATGCGATCCGCCAACCTCCGGCTGCTCAGCATCGCCCGAATGGCAGGATCGTTCTCCAGCTTTTGCAGCAATTCGGCGGGCCGAGGAGCAACGACCACCGCGACGGCATCGGCGGGAATCCACTTGGCCAGTGGAGTCGCCTGCTCCGATGCCCCAAGGACGGCGGCCGCATCCACGCACAGTGCAAATGCGGTCACGCAAGTTACAATTGCGATCGGACACACTTTTCTCAAGAATTGTTGAGGGCACATGGATAGGCTCCCAGCTCAGTGTCGAAAAGAAACACAACCGCAACGGGTCGTTGGATAAGGGCGATTCGACTACCTACGACCCGACGTCCTGAACTGATCTACACCCCGCGACGCAAATCGGTTTCAGCCGCGCACCGACCCAGAAAGCTAAAAACCAAACATGAGAGCCTCGCACGCAGCCCAATGCGCATCCCGGGGACTACAGGTCTCGAAAATAAAACACCAGCATGGTCGCTCCCCAGAGTAGAAGAGTCAGCCCACCGTAGCTGGCAATCACCTTCACGACCGAGACATCGGCATACCGATCGGCATTGCGAAAGAATTCCGGCTCCCGAGACTGTGGTTCGCGGTGCGAGGTTCCCGTCAAATTTCGAATGAATTCCTCGGCTTGTCTTTGCAATTCGGCCTGGATCGGACCGGCCGACTCCTGCTCGCTTTCCTGATCTCTTGAAGGCCAAGTTTTCTGCAAGATGGTGGGCATGGCTTGATCGAGGCTGACCGGGGAAAACTCAGCCAAGTGGAATGTCGTCAAGATGGCGTTGATCGGATACCACACAAAGAGGAGCACGACCATCGCTAGCCAAGCGTTTTTGAAGAGCGTGCCGAGCAAAACGCCCACGCTCACCAAAAAGGCCAGGACGACCAGAATGATGGCCAGCGCGGCGAGCATTCCGAACAGCGTGACCGGCTGCGTCTCGGCGACTTTTGGCCGATCACCGGCCACGATCACGATAACTGCCGGAACGAGCACCGCCGCAGATACGGCCCAGACCGTCAACACCCGAGCCGCCCAGATGCCCGTCAGGAACTCCCATCGCTTGATGGGCCGGCTCAAAATCCCATCGGCGGCCGAGTCCAATCGGCCCGCCGTGGACGCACTGACTCCCAAAACGATGATCACGAGAAACCAGGGGAAGACAAGGAATGTGGCCAAGGTCACGGAGATGAGGATGGCGTCCGTGAGCACGGCCCATCCCGCCATCACGATGATCAAGGCCATCAGCAGGGCCGCCACCAGCCAGAGCCGCACCAGCCAGCTCTTCAGCAGCGATTGCATCTCATACTGGAACACCGCCGCGATCGGCATGAGTTGGGCGGGGAGAGTCTTGAAATCGGGCAAAGCCATGCGACTGATCCTCTTGGAGCAGGTTAAGATAGGCACTTTCCGTATCGCCGTGACCCGACTGGATCGATTGCAAATCAACCCCTACTTCCGCTAACACGTGCAGGACGTCAGCCAGGGCCTTTGCACGTCCGGCTCCTTCTTCAACCGTCAAGGAAAGGACGTTTTCGCTCACCCAACGGTGTTCCACCTGGCAGCGATTCGGCAGCACCTCGGTAGCTTTTCGGAGGGCATCGCGTGATCCCGCTAGTTCGAGAGTGATGCCCTCTTGCCGCAGCCGCCGTTTCATATCTTGCATCGTACCGGAGAAGATCATTCGCCCTTCGAACATCACCCCCACATGATCGCAGACCCGATCGATATCGGCCAGAATATGCGTGGCCACCACGACGGTGCGATCATGCCGCAACTCCTGGATCAGGTCCAGGGCGAAGCGGCGTGCCGCTGGATCGAGGCCGGCCGTCGGCTCATCCCATAAAAGCAAGGGCGGGTCCGCCAGCAGGGACGCCGCTATTCCCAATCGGGTCGTTTCGCCGGTCGAGAGCGTGCCAATCCTTTGATCGGTCACCGGCAACAGTCCCACGGCGCGGACCAGCGACGATATCCGGGCTATCCGCACATCGGAGGGGATGCGATGCAGGCGGCCGACCAGGTTCAAATACTCGAAGGGCTTCAGGTGGGGGGGGAATTTGGGGTTCGTCGGGAGGAATCCGATCATCGCCCGGACGTCGGCGGCGTCGATACCGCACGGCCGCCCCAATACGAACGCCTGGCCCGCGGATGGTCGATGCAGCCCCAAAAGCAACCGTAGCGTGGTCGTTTTCCCCGCCCCATTCGGTCCCAAAAAGCCAAATACCGCCCCTTTCGGAACCGTTAAGCATAGATCATTGACCGCGATCACAACTCCGCCGAAGACCTTGGTCAAGTGTTCCGTGCGAATCGCTGCATCCACGGTCTCGGCCTCCGCATTCCACAATCAAGATCGAAATCCCAGATAAAGCAAACGCTCAGGGTAATCGTTCACCGGGGTTCTCAGCACAGCGAAAAGCCTCGTCCTCTTGTCCTTTCGAGCGCAGCGAGATCTTGCGAAGTCTTTTGTAGCGATTTGCGTCACTGCAAAACCGCTCGCGCTGCTGTCATTTCGAGCGAAGCGACAAATCTTCTCAACTAGCTGAAGATTTCTTCTCGCTAACGCTCGTCGAACTGACATTGTTGGTTGGCGCTCGTCGAAATGACATTCCGTGCTCCACTCAAGGAATCTCTGGAACCCCTGAACGACCCTCGTTCTCCCCCAAATCTTTTCCCTTATAGCTCAGCCGTGAACGGTTACCGCAAATTATAGTAAGGTTCGCTCGTCCCGCACGAGAATCGCAAGGCAGGGCGATTACCAAACACTGTGTACACCAATCCCTTCTCGGTGGTTTCATTGCCAAACCTACCGATCTCGGCTGCGGGGTAGAATGGGCCAAACACAGCGCCAGCGCCATCGGGTGCCGAGGCAAGCGAGATGGCACCGCTACAGGGTGGCAAGAGCCGTACTCGAAAAGCTATTCGCCGCGAAGAGGGCTAAATTAACCCTACACCGCAAAGTTTGCCTAACACTACAGCGCTGGGTTGTTCTCAACATCTTGTGGTGATGGGAAACCACGCATTGGAACGTATGCTGGGCGCATCGTGCAGGCACACCGACTTTGCGCTGTAGGACCAATTGGAGGACGGGCCCAGCATATTCCCCAGCATACGCTGCGAATCGCTACGTTCCATTACCACAAGATGTTGAGCCAAGCAATCCACCCTGCACTGTAGTGTTCCGAGCAATCGGGAAATGTGTTCAATGCGGACGGAGGGACTTGAACCCTCACCCCTTGCGGGACAAGATCCTAAGTCTTGCGTGTCTGCCAATTCCACCACGTCCGCGCGATTATTTTGCGCCCCTTCGTGATTTTGCGTGCCTTCGTGGGAGGACCGCCGAACGCCCGCCGGGATTGTCACTCTCCCACTACCGCCACCGCACATACTAATCATGCGCCGATGCTCCTCGTCGGGCAAGTCGGGTAGATAAGTTTTACCGACGCAAGGCAGACAAACGCTGTTTCAGCGGCTCCGGCCCAT
>DYLS01000080.1 GCA_020721965.1 Blastopirellula marina
GAACGTCTGAACAACCCTTCGAAACCTCCGAACAGCTCCCGTTGTTTCACAAATCTTTTCCGTTATAGATCAGCCGTGAACGGTTACATGAAAAGCAGGGAGACCAGCAGAGCCCCGGCGGCTTACGGGTTATAGACCACTCGGCTCTGCGGGTGGGGGTCGGGCAACACCGTGGTAATCGTCTCGCTGGCCGTCGATCCGCGAAGCCACGGCTGAACAGCGCCGCCCCAGCTCTTGGCCAACCGCAGTTGATCGAGATACCAGCGGCACGCCGTCTCTACCCGAAAGAATACGCAGTCGGGTAACGTGTCGGGTGAAGTGACCTGAAGCACCACATTCCAGGCATCCGGTTCCAGTTCATCAATCGGCTGGTCGGCGGTAAAAACGCGAGCAAACAACTCCGTCTGCCCTCGTCCATCGGTTACCAGCTTGATCAGGAAAATGTATTCCCGCCCAGTTTCTAGCGAAATGGCCCGACGGACAACACCGTCTCCTGCCCGCGCAAAGAGGAGCTGCCGCTCCACCCATAACCCCACCGTGACCGGGTCCACGCTGGGATTGTCGGCGCTGTCCAAGCTGACCGAGAACCAACCGCCCTGACCGCTGGCAGCCCGATCCCATTTCACAATAAAACCCAGATAGTACAGGGTGCTGCGGTTGAAGCTTAGGCCATGAGCCAGGCGGCGATGAAAATAGGCCTGGCCTTCCACGCTCAACACGCCCGGTACTTGCCGTGAACCATGTGAAAAGCCAAACCATTGATCGGCCAGGATGTGAGGCACGTCACCGGGTCCTACCACCCACCGACCGCTCCAGCCTGGTCCATCCTCGAATTCTGCACCCCGCGATGCTACCAGCGCCACGGGATCGGGCGAAACGGCGGAGAAATCTTCCTCCGCCAAAATGTCGCCCGTACCCACGGCCGACTCGTCGCCAAACGCCACGGCAAAACGGCTCGGTTCGAAGGAAATGGGCGAGCCTGCATCGGTTTGAGGTGAAAACACCCTCGCACGTCCGGCCACCACTGTTTCGCGTGAAAGGCGCCGCTTGCCGTCCTCCGAAATGCGTTCCCGCCGCACCTCCCCCACGCGAACGTGTAGGGCACAGGTCCCGTCCTGCCCAAGCTCCATGCTGAATTCAGCGGAGCGATGCCAATAACAGGCGTCCCCGGCCAGCAAACAGAAGCGACCTCCCGCCTCGTCGGACCGCACCAGCGCACGACCGACAATCAACTCGGCTCGCGTCGCGGATTCGATCCGCAATCGCGATGCCCCTTGGAGGACCACGTGCTGTCCGCCATCGAAAACGATCTCCACGGTTCCATCGCGAATAGCCACAACGTCCCGTGGGGCCAAACGCTGTCCCGGCGAAGGCTTGGTGGCGTCCTCTGCGGCTACCCCGGCCCAACGCACTACCGTGGCCACATGCTGTGGGGGCGTGGGAGGCACGGCAGGCAGCCTGGTTGGAAAGACTCGCCCTGCCAACCAAGCCACCAAGACTCCCAACACCATACAGCCCACAAGAAACATGGACCAGCCTTGGAGTCTCGCCGCACGCCCTGCCTTGCCGCTTTTCGCCGCCGAGACCTCCGCCTCCACCATGTTCGTTATCCAGGCGACCTGCTGTTCATCCTCCTTCCCCAACGCCAAGGCACGAAGACCGGCATGTAAGTCCAGATAATCGAGATAGATGCTGCGGGCCTCCGCGCTACTGCTCAGTATCTCCTCCAACCGGCGATGCTGGCCCGGGGAAATCGTCCCGTTGACGACGGCCTCTAGCAGAACCATCAATTCTTCCCGAACCTTGGTGCCGAGCATCATCGCCATCCTCTTGGAGACTCTACCTCCGGCCGTCAACGCTGCCTCAGCGCGTACGCTGGGCGCATTCCATCCTTTTCTGTGGGGAGCATCATGCGTGAACCTCGAGCCGACCTTTAATTCTCGGCCAAGGCTCGCTGCATTCTTGCATGCAGCTTGCGACGGATAAGATTCAACCGATTGTAAACGGTTTGCGTGGCTTTGCCATGCTCTTCCGCGACCTCGCGAATTGGCCGCCCATCTGCGTATACCTCCAGCAGGAGCTTGCGTTCGGCGGCGGGCAACTCCGTAAGGCACTCGCGTAGAACCTCTAGTCGCCGGTCCTCCGAACCGCGACGTGCCTTCTCGATCGCCAAAGTATGCAACAACTCATCGTTGAACTGCATCCGACTGCGGGACGAGACGCGGAAGAAGTTTCGCACCTCGTAATAGGCCACGCCACATCCCCAAGCAAAAAAGTCCGCTTCTGGATCAAAACTGGAAAATTTTCGCCACAGCAGCAGGCTTACCCTCTGAAAGATATCTCGAGCATCCTGCTCGTGCGGCACCAGACTGTAAATGTAGCCGAACAAACGTGCATGGCACCGGGAGAACTGCGCCACGAACTTCTCGGTTTCCGTCTGAACATCGACCGCCGCTGGCTCGGGCGTTATGGTTTGGTGGTTCCAGCCCATGGCATCGCTCCTGTTTGTCATGGGGATGCACGCACGGGTTGCCGTGCCGCGCCATCCCGTTGGCATTCCGGCGATTTGGGCGGTCCTTCACCCCCTGTAACGAAGCTAAGAAATCTCAGGCTTCATACCGCACATCCGTGCCCAGATCCCTGATCAACATGCTGGACAGTCCGTTCCATCCATTCGAGAATCATTAATGGTGGGCTTGAAAACGCACACCGCGATCTTCAAGGCGGGTCATTGCAGGCGGGAGTTGGTTACGACTTCGTGGGATATCAACGACGCTCTCGCGTCTCACGGTTAGATCGTACAACCGCCAATTCATTTTACCGATGCAATCGTCAAAATCGACCCCTTGGCCCCCCTAAACCAAACTTCCTGGAGGTATTTTTACGTAAATCATTACTGTGTAACGACTTGCTGTTGATTTGTACTGTTTACTGTAGCCATGTGATGATTTTTCGCAAGTTCTTACTCTGTAATGAGTTGCGCGATTCACGTTGTACCCAGGAAACGGTGGGAGAATCAGTGTGCCCAATTGACGCAAATCATTGTTTTGCAATCACTTGCAATCAGCATCCCCCTAGTTCGCGCGGGGGGGGGAAGTTTGGCCTAAAGAGGCAGCTTCTAGTCCATACTCGGGTACGGACTCGGGCACGGCAGCTTTCCAACCTGCTGCGAAGACCTTTTCTTTCGGTAAACCTTCCGTGGTTGTGTACGACTTTACAGCGAGCGACATGGTGACGGCCTCGACCAAGACCCCGGCGCAACTGATAAATCCGATACGTTGCCATTCAGCCGCCGAAAATGACTCAACCGGATGTTCCCCCACGGCCGAATAATTGGAAAGAAACGCAGAATCGGCCTTGCGGTAGTTCGAGTCATTCAGTAAATCGCAAGCCAGTTCAGCCGTGAGAAAACGCGAGACGTGCCAATCACTTTGACGCTGAGCGCCCTCACGGTGATTTGACCTTCCCAGCAAATCGACCCACCTCAAAACTACCTACCTGACATTGCCCGCCCGAGCGCCGCGCTTACGTTGTCACCAGGGAATGCGCGCTGCGTGGCAGGGCCAAGGCCAACCGAAGATGTGGCCGCATAAGAAGCTGGCCTTACCGTTGGCCGGACAACACAAAGATGGACGGTTGGTCGCGAAGCGAACCAACGCCCAGCGGGCGCATTGAGCAGCTCCGCGAGGCAGACCTCGCCCAAGCGACCCCGACCAGCCTGCCAAGGATGTAACGAAGAGGACCAGCCTACAAAGGAGGTAGCGAAGCGACAGCGAACAGATGCCGTGAGGCCATGCAACCTCGCAGGGATGCTTGCTACGCGTCGCGCTCATCCTTCCCACCATGAGAGCGAACTTGGCAACTGACGTTTTGGTATAAGAGATCGCATCCCCCATCGAGGAGAACAGCGAATCTCGCCGAGCCTAGCCAGGTTTTGTACGTATTCTAGTGTGTTTACACTAGTCATGGTACATCAATCCAGAAAGGAGGTGAATGGCAAGCCATCTCGAGGACGCGGCCTTGGCCGCCGCGGGGAGTTTGTGAAAGTGCAGTCCCCGCTCAGGAATCCCACCTTTGTGCTCAATCCAAGAGTCGAGCATGCCCCCCAGGGAGAGACAGGCTCCCGCTACTCGAACCCGAGTACCCACCCCATCCTGTCGCAAGAACTCGAGTGATTGGAGCAACGATGAAGTCCCCTGCGCCGATCCAGGCTGAGTATCGCCTTTATCTAGTGTGTTTACACTAGATATCCGGCAAGAGGGCCATTCACTCGAGCGGTTGGAAGTCTGCGAAGAGCGGTTCTCCGCCTGGCATTTCGAGAGGTCTTTCGTTCACAAGAGGAGTATTGCCATGTCTCGTATCGCCTTCCGTTGCTGCATCGCCATCGCCACCTTGATTGCTGGTCACGCTGTGGCCCAGAAGCCCACCTCCTACACCATTCAAGAAATCCGCAGCGACTCTGAAATGGTCAAAGCGCAAGCCATGCTCATTCAGGCACAGGCCGCCATGGTCAAGGCTATTTCGGACGCCCAGTTGCAACAGGCGCAAATCGCCAAGACCATGACCGAGGTCCACTCCATGCGAATGGACAACGCACTCAAGCACACCAAGACGTTCTACGAACGGCGGCAAACGCGCGACACCTATTTCGCCATGCGACAGACCCCTAGCCCGGCCGATAGCAAGCACGCTGCCCAACCGGCATCCATCACCAGGCAGCAGCCGATGAATCGCCTGACCGTCAACGAATTCGATCCGGTGACCAAGGCCATCCACTGGCCCGACTGCTTGATGTGTAATCGCTACGCCGCGTTGCGGACCGAGGTCGAGGGACTGTTCGCCTCGCAAAAGCCGGGTGACGCCGGGGCCGGTAGCCAGTTCTTCGCCAATGTCAAATCAGCGACCGACCGCATCGCCGACCTGCTGCGAGCCGAGGTACAAAGCCTCCCCGCCACGGAATACATGGCCGCCAAGCGATTCCTCGCGGGCCTACGAAACGAGGCCCTGGCCCCCGCCGCCCTGAATTCAGTCGCCATGAATGTGAACTGAAAGAGAGGCGACATGTTGCTGAGTACAAACCCCAACCTAACCCATTCCCACCTATTACCCACCTAGAATTCCTACCTCAACTTCCTACCTGAGAATCGCCTACCCTGATACTTCCTACCTAGCAGCAACAAGGTCTTCGCTACAACGAGCCTGTCAACCCTGCGACAAAACCACGAAGACCCAACCACCCACCTCAAGCAACGTTACCTGAACTGAGAATCCCGACCGCGAGAACGTCACGAAAAGCAAGAAAGGCCAGCCCGACACACCTGCCCAACCCTTGACTCCGCTGAGCAAGACTGGGTCCACGCCGTGCCAAGCGTCAGATGTCGGAAAGAACAGCCGGCCAAATGCCAGAAGTGACGGAACCGCAAGCGAGGCGAAGAAGGCCACGCTTCAAGCGGTTCGAAAGAGCGGCCGGGATTTTCTTTTTCTTGAGGCCATGTTTCACGACGCGCTGGTTGAACCGCAACGCAAACTCGTCAGGCGTGCGACCGTACTCTAGAAGGCAGGCGGAGGAGCGAACTCATCGGCTGAGGCTTGCCCAGCTACCCGTGCCGCCGCCAATTGTCCGCTGCGGATGCAGTGCGGCATGCCGACGCCGAAGTAGCCGTTTCCCGCTAAACCCAGTCCCGGAAAGCCGGCTAGCTCGCGGCGAATCTCTTGCAACAAATCCAAGTGACCCACCGCGTATTGAGGCATGGCCGCCCGCCAACGAAAAACCCAGGTTCTCAAAGGTCGGCCCTGGATCGATAACAATCGCTCCACCTCCGGCAACAACAGACCTTGCAGCCGGGATTCGTCTTGCTCGACCAGATCGGGACGCCTGGCACCGCCGGCAAAGATACGAAGCAGAACCGTTCCCGCTGGGGCCACGTGGGGATATTTGCGGCTGCTAAAGCTGATCGCCAAAATGGGACTTTTTTCCACGGCGGGCACCACGCAACCCGAGCCGTCCAAGGCGTGCCGCACATCCTCCCGCCGATAGGCCGCCGCCAAAATCGTGCTCCCTGTGTACTCGATCCGCCCCAGCTTCGCGGATAATTGAGGCAGGTATTGCCGCGTCATCGCCGATGCCGCGTGAGCCGGTACCGCCAGAACCACGCCGTCCACGAGTATCTCCGCGCCATCGCGAAAAATCAGTCGCCACTGGCCATTCGCCGGAGCAACCGCCTCCACCGGAGTCGCAAGATGGAGGGTCCCGGCCGGCAAGCGGTCGACCAGGGCCTCGATGAGCTGCCGCAGCCCGCGACGCAGGGTGACGAACATGCTGTAACGGGCACCGCTTTCGGCAAATCGTGCCGAGTCTCCCCCCGCAGCCCGTGCCCTCTTGCGCCGCTCCGCCATCTGAACCCGCATGGCCCGGATCAGGCTACGGTGCCGTTTCTCCATTTCACGAAACCGCGAAAGCGTCGCCAACAGGCTTAGCTTCTCCGTATCCGCTCCGTACACAGCGGTTACCAGAGGCTCGACAAGGCGTTGATAGACCTCTCTTCCCAAACGCCGCCGGGCGAAATCGGCCATGCTTTCGTCGGCGTCATCACGACGTGGGGGAAGAAAGAACTCTGCGGCCGCGCGAATCTTGCCCAGTGGTGACAACAAAGGAGTCAAGGCGAGCGGCAACCAGCGGGTGGGGGCCAGCATCTGAAAGCCGTCCGGCAAGGGCCGCAATTTGCCGCGATGCACGACGAAGGCCCGCCGCGCCTCCGGATTGGTTGTTATCAGAGAATCCGCCAAGTCCAACCTGTGGCACAACTCCACGCCCCAAGGCAAGGTCGTGATAAAATTGTCGGCACTGCGCTCGATTTGAAACCCACCTTCCGCTGCCGTTCCCAAAACCCCTCCCGGCTCGCTCGCGGCATCAAACACTTCGACCTGGCAGGATGCGAACTTTTGACACAATTCGACTGCCGCAGCCAGCCCAGATATGCCTGAGCCTACCACTGCATAATGCGGCGGACGTTGTTGGGGCCTCGTCGGGTCAGGGACGGCGTTCATCATCATGCATTACGCAAAAAAGAGGTACCCGGTTCCCGCCCTACGGCACCGAACGCCATGAGGTGCTGACCATCGCCCCACGGGCATCCGTGACCGACAGAAATACAGCCTGCACCGGGCCGGCCGGGACCTCCGCCAGCACCTGCCCGTTCTCGAGCCGAGCCGGTTCGCTAATCCAGTTTCGATTCTGCCACGGCCCTTCGTCCCGCGTGTAATGCAGCCCCGCCGAAACCAGCGGCAAGTCGCTGTGAGCATTGGCCACCACTCGCCCGGATTCGATCCGCGGTTCCCCCAACTCCGGCAACCGTGCGCCGTCGCGGCACACGCTATCAACAAACCAACCAATCTCCGCCGGCGCCCAACCGTCCGGATGACTGTGCCTCATGCGGACCTCGATCCGAATCCACTTTTTGCCGGGCACCAATTCGTACGACTTGCGGTAGCTATCCAAGGGATAGGCAAAATCGTTTGTCCCGTTGAGAAAGAAAATGGGGCTTTTTACAAGGCCCAAATACTGCGAGGGATCGAAATACCGGATCCAGCGTTCCCGAAGCTGCGGGTCGAGAGACTGAAACCTTGGCAGCCAGACGCTGTTTTCGTGCAGAAATCCACACCCATAGACGGGCACGGCAGCGGCGAAACGATCGTCCACCCCTGCCGCGATGCAGGTCAAATAACCGCCCCAACTGATCCCCGTAACCGCGATCCGTCGGGCATCCACGCCCTCTTGGGCCGCGAGCAGCGAATGAGCGCGAATTACCGCCGCGATCGCATGATAGGTCCACATGCGGGACACGGAGTCCTCGTCGAAGGGTGCGAATTTGTCCCCGTCGGACTGCCCCGGCCCACCATCGGGCAGGCGCGTGCCGTCCGGCCCGCACCCCGCCAGGTCCATGGCAATGGCCGCATAGCCCCGCTCGACCCACATCTGAACCCATTCGCGAAAGGCCTTTCCCCCTCCGCCATGCACCAATACGATGCCTGGTACTGCTTCTTCGGCGCGGTTTGGTCTTCCGAACCAGGCAAACACGCGGGTGGGGTGTCCCTGGTACTGCTCATTCCGGTAATAGACTTGCCGTATACCGCCAACCGATTCCCCCCACTGATATTCTGGAACCTGTCGTAACTCCGTCAGATTCCAAGGGCCGACGCGATCCGGTCGGTCCTCCGCCACCGCCGCTCCAGGCACGCAGACCAGACTCGCCATCAGGAGCCAAGCCATTTTCATGCCGCGACAAATCCGCCTGTGAAATGTTCGCATGGCGATGTCCCGTGCTCGCATGGGTCCCCGTCCTCCTCCAGTACTACAGCCCAAAGTACGCCTGATTACCTGACGTGCCCAGCATATCTTGCGAGGCATTATTTCCCATCACCGCGAGATGTCGAGCTAAGCACGCAACTCTGCCCCGTGATAGTAGGGCATCCCCTTGTGGCGTCCTCCGAGCCGCGGCCTCCCTCCCCCGCAACGAAACGTTCCGGCAGTGCACCCCGGCAACCACGAGGGCACGTCCCAATCACAGCCACAGATGCAGCCTACCATCCAACATGTCGGGCAAACGCTTGCGGACATAACGCTCGATCTGCTGAGGATGATACCGGATGCTGAAATGCGAGGCCACTATCAAGGCGTTTTGGAATCGGTCCCGCCGTTCAACCAAGTCGTCAATATGGACATGGCCGAATTTGTATATCTTCTCCTTGCGGTGCTTGGACGCCACGAACGTCACCTCCATAATCAAGACTTCGGCCTCATACAGTTCGGGGTTGGCGTCCAAGACGTCGATTCGGCTATCCCCCAGGTAGGCCAGTCGCGGAATCCTTATCTCGCGCGAGACGGCAACGCCGCTGAGAGCCAGTTCGCGAATTTTGTCCTGGGGCAGGTCGGCCAATTCTTCTCGAAGTTTCTTTCGGCGTTCGTACACCAAGTAACCCAAAGAGGGCACAGTGTGCAGCGTTCGGATGGCCTTGACCGCCAGCTCCCGAGAAAGGCTCACCTCTTGGCCGGGGGTCATTCCCTCGAGCCGGCAAGGCAGTCGCCCGCGGTCCAGGCGGCTCACTGCGTGGAGCACCCGTTGAACTCCCTCTACGATTTCCTCGGGCAGGTGGATGACGGGGGGTTCCATCTTCATCATCCGCCGTCGCGCCACGTAAGCCGGCAGTGCCGCAATATGATCGATATGGCCGTGCGAAATAAACCAGTTCGGAGTGCCCATAAACTGCCAGGGCTGGTTTCCCAAGTCGAATCCTAAACGGAACTCGGGGATTCTCCAGTAGGTTTGAAACGCCGCACGGGAATAGCCCTCGATGGTGATCGATCGGTGTTTCAACCGTTGGACCGGCAAGTCTTGTAAAGGTGGAAGGGCAAGACTGTCTTCGTGTTCGGACAACGTTGACTCCTGAATTGCCGAGACCGTCAAATCTGCTGACCTCAAAAGGACTCGCGTTCCCGGGACACGGCCGTACCGCTCACCCCGCCGCGAGCTATCGGTAAACGCTCGATTATAACTGGAGTTTGGCAACTTGGGTTCACAAGCTCCCACCTTCCCTGAGGAGATGGTGGGGCGGTGGCAGTTTCTCCCGAAAAGGGCTTTTCTTTTTTCTGAATTACTCAGAATTCCTGTTTTTCGCCATCTTTCAGATGGCAATCGAGCTGTTTACAAAAGTCCAGTTATAAGCTGGGAGGTGGCCCTTGCGTAGATGCTATCGCGCGGCCGCCTTGCACGATAAGGGGGAAGGGACCATGGTCGGCAATAACCTGGCGGGTCTTCCCGTCCTGTCGCCTTCAGGTTCGGCCCCTCGGGAGGAGCTGGAGCGGCACAAACTGGTGCGGCGCAAAAAAAAGGCCCCCGGAAGAGGCGGCGTCCCAGGGGGGGAAGGACAATTCGCATTCCGGGAGCGACTGGAGGTCGTTGAGATTAGGAGACCCACTTCAGCGGACTCTTTCCGCTGCAAGACTTTCCGTAAGCACCAAATTCGCGACCAAGCCCGGCCTCCGTGCCGGTTTCCCGGCGGGAGCTCGCGGGACAACCACGCCCAAATGCAAGCCTCGCCGCCGAGTTGCTTCTGCCGCGAACGGGGATTCCCTCCCACGACCCGGCTACCTTTGTGAAACGTGATGCTAAGATAGCGGCGATCCGCCAAAACGGTCAATAGCGTTTTTCTAATCGCGAGGGGATCACTCCAAGTCTCAACCGATTCGAGAGATATGACGAGAATACGCAATCCAGCACCAAGTCTGGCCCGCGAGCGGTCAAGCCTGAAGGATGGCCTCATCGGCAGCACGCAAGAACGTGGGAGCCTGCGTGAAAACCTATCCCCATGGTCCAGCTCTAGTCGGCTATTGACTTCGGGTACGTGGAGTGTATACTCCGCACATATTCGTGGTTCCTGCTCTTGATAGCCCGTCATCTCGACCCCGATCGCCAGGACATTCGGAACGATCCGCTCTGGAAAGGGCTTTTTGCGAGTCTGTGCGTTCGATATCCAGCGAGCGAATCGTTCAGGGCTAATATCCGATTCATCGCTGCGGTTTTTCACTGGCATCCAGGCCCCTTGCGGCTACGTCGTCTTGAGGGCTTTCTGCAAAGTCTTCTTTTTTGGGAGGGCAGTGCCATGCGTAGTGTGTCCTGTGCGTTGTCGGCGTGCGTCCTGATGCTCGCACCGTTGGCCGTTGCTACCGCAGAGTCTTCCCCGCAGGGGCCACCGCGGGAACCTTGCAACTGCGGCGGCGAGGACGCGAGCTCTCGGGCGACAAGCTGTATCTGCCTATTTTACGAGTACGCGATCTACATCCCGCCCGACCCCGACATGGACATCGTTTACTACTACTATGGAATGTTCTGCAACTCCGATTTTGCCGGCACGTGCCAATACGCGGATGTCATCCGGCGTCCCACGGGCACCAACACATGCACCACTCAAAACGGGACCATTATTTGCCCCACGGACCGGCGTGAGCAAAGCAATTGTTTCTGGCCCATTGGGATGAAACAAGGCCCGATGGATGTCCAGCGTCCCGCGTCCAGAAAGACTCCCCTCCCATTTCCGCACCCGTCGCTTGGCCGCCGCCCGGCAAAAAAAGTCGGTCCGCGCGAGAATTGCGTGACGCTGATGCCTTACCCGGATTGGCCCGCCGAGTTCGTGGAGACACAGATTTGCAAGATGAAGGCGGGGCAAAAACAGATTTTTGTCAAGTTGCAAAAGATGCGACTGCAAAATCTCCCAGGCCAGGAAAAAGAATTGATGTTAGGGGTCGGTCGGCAGTGTGATGCCCCGGCTCTCGGCGAATTCGCCGAGGTCGAATCCGTTCAGCCAATTTCCCCACCTGACGGTGGGAAGAAAACCTATGCCGTGATCGCGAGTGTGAATGATTTTCCGTACATCGTGCTGCTCGCAGACCCCTTTCCGGTCAGTCCAACGGCCGCTCCAAAATAGCCTCCGACTGGAGAGCACCTCTTACTCGCTCAATTGCCGGGGCCATCGTTTACGGTGAAACAACCGTGTAGAAGTCCTCGGGATGAACGCGAGGCCTCACGCTTCGAACGCATCGCAATCCCAGCCCGGGTTTGCGCGTCACGTCGTCGACCACGACTCGTGAGGGCGTGATATTTTTTGTGATCGAAATCTTCGATTGGCGAGCCAAAATCTCGGGCGATCCCCCAAACACGATACGGCCCCGGCGCGGTTTGCCCTCCAATCGCACGTTGACGACCTCAGGCAGCATCATGCGGCTAAGCGTCCACTCCGCCACGTTGGAATATAGTCCGAAAATCGGCTGTCGCGGATCCACGTCCAGCCGATCTCCGCAATCCGCACCGGCTGGGCCGAACTCCCATTCGCTGATCGCGGCCTGCTCGGAATGGTCGGCCTGGCGCGATTTCGACAAGTGGTGAGCCAACAACTCGTATTCCGCGATGCTCGGTAATCGCTTTCCCCGCTCCTCGGCCAATGCGACCGCTTCATTGAACGTCAAGCAAACGAGGGCGTCTTCGTTTTTCAGTGCCCCCTCCAAACAACCCGTGAACCTATTTCCCTTGCCCTTTGCCACTACCTGCCCAACGGTAAGCTCGGTCGGGTCAACAAAGAAGGCCGGTATTCTCCTTCGTATTGGCATACCGCCAGAATGCAAGGATGCCAGATCGATGGTCTCACCGCCGGGGACGTATGCCATTCCGACCGTCGCATGTAGGGGCGGAATATTGATCTTGGGCAAAATGACGGAACCGCCTTCCCAACTCCATTGCCTATGAACGGAGGCACCCGACGACTCAGTTTCGTCCGTGGGCACATGGCGAAAGACCTCATGAAATCTCCCGTCGTCCAAATAGGCGACGATCAGGTAGTCTCCCCCCTTGAGAAAGTTCACAAGCGGGCTAACGCTGGGGCCGATTCCCTGATCGGGCAGGGGTTCCCACGTCTCTTCATCCAAGGGGAAAAACGTGACTTTCGCGCCGGAAGGGACGGTCTCCAAGCAAATGCGTTGGAGCGATGCCTGCGAGCTTTGCCAGCGCTCGTAGCCCCAAAACATCACGCCCAATGCAAACAGCCCAACGATGGCTGCGGCGACAGCAGATAATGGATTGCATCGAAGCCAGCGACAGGTTTTGGCAAGTCTCCCGACTCTCCTGGCCAGGATCGGCTTGCCATTCAAGAAGCGCCGCAAATCCTCCGCCATCGCCTTGGCCGAGGCGTACCGCCGTTCCGGCTGTTTGGCGATGGCTGTCAGGCAGATGGTTTCCAAATCGCGGGGAATACGTCGGTCAAACCGACGTGGTGCGATAGGTTCCCGATGCTGTATTTCGTCGAACAGGCTTTGCCAGGACGAGCCTTGAAACGGGAGACTGCCGGTCAATAGCTCGTAAAGCACCACTCCCAAGGAAAAGACATCGCTTCTAGAATCCGCGTGACGGGAGCCACCGCACGCCTGTTCCGGAGACATGTAGGCTGGGGTTCCCAGGATCACTCCCTCGGCAGTCACCGTCGATTCGGCCGAATCCTGCTTGGCAATTCCGAAATCCGTGACATACGGCCTGCCGGTAGAATCCAACAAGATATTCGCAGGCTTCAGATCGCGATGCACCACACCAGCTTGATGGGCGTGTTCGAGGGCGTCGGCCACCTGAGCACAAATCTCCGCAGCCTCGCACAAGCTCAGACGACGTGAAGCCAGGCATTCGGCCAGGGTGGGGCCGTCGATGAAATCCGCCGCGATGTACGGTCGGCCGTCGACCATCCCCACTTCGTGCACGGCAATGATATTGGGATGACGCAACTTCGCGGCCGCCCGTGCCTCGCGAAGAAACCACTCCCGCGTGGCGTCGTCCATTTGATTGGAGCGTGGAACTTTAAGGGCCACGACCCGTCCGAGCTGCGTATCCAAGGCCTTGAAGACCTCGCCGAAGTGCCCCGTGCCAACGTGCAGGAGCAGTTGAAAATGCCCCAGAGGCTGCAATTCCTTCGGTGAATAAGTCGCCGTTTCGGACAGGAAAGTCAGACGCTTGCCACACTTCGGGCAATTCTCCAAATGGACCGACTCGTCCCCGTCCCATTCCACCGTGTTCGAGCAAAATGGACAGTGCACTCGCATGATGTCGGCCTCTGCACCTCATGAGTCGGTCCAGTTCCGCTCGCGGGCCCCCCATTGCAATCCCTCGCGGTGAGGCCCGTACCGGTCAGCTTAGCCGATATTATAACACTCCCTTGTGGGCTAACGCAAAACGGCGATGATAGCTATCGGATGGGACAACCCGTTCCGGTCGTCGGAGCAAGCTCCGCAATCCCATCACGGTCTGTAGTTCTTCCACGCGGGATGCCCGCCCAAGACGTGACAGCCGCCCCCGCCGACCCCTGGACACCCCCGGGGTGGTACCTTGTAAACGCCGCAGGATGCGTTATAAAAGAGCATCCAGAGGTCTTATCGGACAATCCGAATCCAGAATCACTGCGGAGGACTCAGCCATGGCAACCGTCAACGTGGCCCTGATCGGCCAAGGCTTCATGGGAAGATCGCACTCCAATGCTTGGGGTCAGGTGGCCAAGTTTTTCAAGCCGCCCATCAAACCGGTGATGCACACGGTGTTCGGTCAACCGGAAGAGAATCCGCAAGCCTTTGCCGCGAACTGGGGCTGGCAAAACGCCTCTACCGACTGGGAGGCGCTCGTGAAGTCTCGCGAGATCGGCCTGGTAGACGTAGTAACGCCCAACTACATGCACGCCCCGGTTGCCAAGGCCGCGATTTTGGCTGGTAAGCATGTGGCCTGTGAAAAGCCCATCGCGGGGACGCTGAGCGACGCTCGGGAAATGGTGGAAGCAGCTAAACGGGCCAACGTCAAAACGTTCGTCTGGTTCAATTACCGGCGATGTCCAGCCGTGGCCCTTGCTCATCAGTTGATCAAACAAGGAAAGCTGGGCGAGATTCGCCACGTTCGTGCCACTTACTTGCAGGATTGGGCCGATGAAAATGTCCCCCTCTTATGGCGGTTCGACAAGAATCTGGCCGGTTCCGGCGCCCATGGCGATCTGAATGCCCATATTGTGGATATGACCCGATTTGTGACGGGTATGGACATCGTGGAAGTCGCCGGTGCCATCGCCGAGACGTTCATCAAGAAGCGCAAGATTCCCACCAGTGTTTCTGCTGGTGGAATTGCATCCGGGCGAGCCGGCGCCGATCAGTGGGGAGAGGTGACGGTTGACGACGCCGTGCTGTTCCTAGCCCGATTCTCCAACGGGGCGGTGGCGAGTTTCGAGGCGGCACGGCAGGCAACCGGTAACCAGAACCGCAATACCTTTGAAATCAACGGGACCAAAGGCGCCCTGAAATTCGATTTCGAACGCATGAACGAGCTTTTATTCTACGATGCCACGCTCCCCCGAGCCGTCCAGGGCTGGACGAACATCATGGTCACCCACGGCGGCGATCACCCCTACGTCGCCAATTGGTGGCCGGATGCCCACATCATCGGTTACGAGCATGGCTTCGTAAATCAGGCGTACGACATCCTGAGAGTTCTGGCCGGTGAAAAGCCTACTGTGCCCATTCCCGACTTCGAGGACGCCTACTACACCCAGCGAGTGCTGGAAGCAGCCTTGGTTTCGGCGGCGGAACGTCGCCCTGTCAAACTGGACGACATCAAGTAATTTCCAGCCAGGATAATAGTTTTCACGGAATCTAGAATAAGCAGTTTTTGAATCAACCTTTCAGTTTTCGATACGTCACGTTCGTTCCATCGCTGACGTGAAGCTGCTGAGAGGCAACACTCACCACCCTGCGTAGACTTGCCACCTTGGTCTCACCTCCGCATGCAGGGTGATGCCGCGAAGAGGAAGTCGCGAATTGGTGGGCGATTTGGAAGTGAGGAACACATTCCAAATCGCCCGTTTTTTATTGCGCTCCGTTCAATCCCGACGACCAGTGAGCAAGAGCAAGTAGTAGAGCAGGGTCAGAACGACCTGTAGCGTAGCCGCCACGTAGGTCAGAGCCGCGGCGTTCAAGACCTTGTTCACGTACACCATCTCTTGCGGTGGCACAATACCCAGGGCTACCAGTTGCCGCTTGGCCCGGCTGCTCGCATTGAACTCGACGGGCAAATTGACCACTTGGAAGAGCACCAGGGCCGAAAACAAGATCACCCCCGCCCAGGCCAGCCATTGCAGCCCCAGGCCGATCCCGAACAACAAGGCCAGGAATCCGAAATTGCTACCGAAGCCGGCCACGGGCACCAGGGACTGCGTAATCACCAAAGGGGCATAAGCGTGGGCATGCTGGATAGCGTGCCCCGCCTCGTGCGCGGCAATCCCCACCGCGGCAAGGCTGTGCCCACGATATACGTCCGGGCTCAAGCGAATCACTCGTTCCTTTGGAGAGTAATGATCGCCCAATTCATGGGGCGTCATTTCCAAACCGACATCCTGAAGCCCGGCTGAATCCAAAATGTATCTCGCCGCGGCCGCCCCCGACAGCGAGGCCCTCATTTGGGATGCCCGCGAATATGTGGTCCGTACCCGAAGATTCGCCCACAACCCGAGCAATAGCGCCGGCGCAACCAGGATCAAATACAGCGGATCAAAAAACATCCGTCCCTTTTCTCCTTATCAACACCAACATCTTGACGTACCAACGGCACTCCTAGTGCATTCTATCTTACCGTTGCCGGTCGGCCAGTCCGCGTTGCGACATGCTGCGTTTCGTCCTATATAAGGCGTCACCCACGAGCGATGCGCCGCCTACCCCCTGTCAGCTTGCCACAGCCTGGATTTACTCGCAGTCGTGTAGATGAGCTAACGCACTCTCAAGTAACACAAGCCGCGTCTCAGGGGCTACAATCCTCGAGCGCCGGTTGCAACAATCAGCCTTCGGGATTACCATCTGAGAGGCGGTAAACGTGCCTCACTTTGAACGGAGCCATGGGCGTCCCGGTTGCTACAAGCGCCCCAGCGATTCGTGGCGTGGTGCGTTTGCCCGCCCTGCAAAGCCCACCCGCACTTCCATCCTCTGTCCTTGCGCGAGAAAGGATCACACCATGAAAGCGACTGCTTTCAACCGGCGCTGTTTACTTCAGCGGCTCGCCGCGACCACCGCGGCGATCCCCTGGCTGGTCTCGGCCCGAGCCTTGGGCCTTGAGCAGGCCGCCACCGCAAGCGAGCGAGTGTTGACGGGACACATCGGCGTTGGCGGCCGTGGGAGCGATCTGCTCCGCGGCTTTTTGACGAATCCCACAGCTCAGCCGATAGCCGTGGCCGACGCCTACCACGATCGGCGCGACGCCATGGCCTCCGCTATTTGCGGCAAAACCTATGCCGATTTTCGGGAACTGCTCGCCAATGATGAAATCGACGCCGTCGTCATCGCGACTCCCGACCACTGGCATGTTCCCATCGCCCTGATGGCGGCCAAGGCGGGAAAACATGCCTACGTGGAAAAACCACTGGGCCTGACCATCGAGCAGGACTTGATCTGCCGGGACGTCTTTCAGCAAAAAGGCCTCGTTTTTCAATACGGAACGCAGCAGCGCAGCTCAGAGCACTGCCGTTTTGGTTGCGAGCTGGTTCGCAGCGGTAAAATCGGTGAGCTAAAGCGTATCGAAGTGATAGCACCCGATGGAGGGTCAGGCGGGGTTACAGAGTCTGCTGAGCCGCCACCCAACCTCGATTACGACATGTGGATCGGCCCCGCCCCCATGAAGCCCTACACCCCGAGCCGTTGTGTAACCCCTGGCACATATTGGATCTACGATTATTCGATTGGTTTCCTGGCGGGCTGGGGTGCTCACCCGCTGGATATCATGATTTGGGGCTGTGACGCCGATCTGGCTGGCCCGATGACCTTCAAAGGCACGGGTGAGATCCCCAAAGAGGGGCTCTACGACACCGTCATTCACTGGGACGTGACCGTACAGTTGGCCCACGGAATCGAGATGACTTTCAAACCCGGTAGCGATTCCACCAAATTCATCGGCACGGAGGGCTGGGTCGATGTCCGCCGGTCGGGCATCAGCGCCGAACCGAAGTCCCTTCTGGATATCAAGTTAGGCCCCGACGACGTACATCTGCCGGTTAGCCGTCGGCACGACGTGAATTTCACCGAGTCTATCAAGGCGGGGAAAGAGGCAATCTCGCCTGTGGGAGACGCCGCCCGGTCGGATATCATCAGCCAGATGTGCGACATCGCCATCCGGCTGGGCCGAGAGATCACCTGGGACCCGAAAAAAGAAGAGATTCTGAACGACGCGGAGGCCTCCGCCATGATGCGTCGCCCCATGCGTGCGCCCTGGCGACTAGAGGTCTAACACGACAGCGCAAAACCCGCCTGATCGCATGACGTGCCGGGCATATCTTGCCTGGCGATAGGTCCGATCATGACAAAACGTTGCGCCAAGCGAACAATCCTGCGCTGCAGTACTAAACTCCCACTTCTTTTGAAGTCGAAGCGGGGCATATTCCCCGGCGATATTTTCTCCCAGACTCCGAAAGTCTCTTAGAACAAGAAAGTCTCTTAGAACAAGAAAGCGGCCTGGGATTCCCAGGCCGCCCTTTTTGAGCATCTCGGGCCGCCGCAATTCGTAGATTCACGGTGCCGAAGGTCTGAGTCAGCCCGGTTCACCCCGCTCACCAGCCGATCGAAAACCCCAATCGTGGGCCATAGATGCTCACCGAGCCGTGGCCGGACGATCGGTATCGGTAGTAGTCACAGCCCCCGTACCCGTAACCATAGTGAGAGTGCCCACGCCAATGCGGAATTGCTACTGGCGGGTGCCCTGGGAACGGGATCACTACTGTGGGGTGGTGTGGTACCGGCGGGCGAATCACGATCGGTCCGTCATAGCAGCCCCCGCCGTAATGGGACCGATAACCGTAATGTGTCAATTGAACGGAGCCTTGCGAGGCGACACTGGAACTGGGCGCCAACGCCGCGCCGCGAGCCTTCATGACAGGATGGTAGTCGGCCCAAACCGGGGAGCTGATCGCCAATCCTAGTACTGCCGCGAGAGTCAACTTCGTCCAACGCATCTCCGAGTCCTCCTCTGAACGTGGAACCTGGGTCTTTTGGTTCGCCATGCCAGTCATGGCCGAACCACCGTGCCGATACCACGCTTTGCAATAGCCGTTCCATATCCCGATCACTTTTCGCAAATCATTCAACAATAATGATTTACGACAAAACGATCGAATTGGAGCGAGGCAAGAAATGCCAATCAAGTGTAGTCATAACGACCACGCGCAGTCATCTTTGTGACTGCGCGTGGCCGCCCTCGCACTTCTCTCGGGAAATGCCTCGCAGGAACCATGTATGCCGAAACAAAGACAAGACGCCTCGGCCCCCCGAAGGTAGCGTGGCCAGGCTCGACCGAATGAGAGTTGGGCGTACTAGAGGAGTATCGTACCGGAAATCCCTGAAACTACCGAAAGAATCGGCGCTTCATGGTTGATCGTGCGAAATCCGGCCCGACGCGACACGGTAAATCGCAGTGGCGCCAGCTCGCTTTCCACGAATAGGAGCACCTCACTCCCCGTCCGCCATTTTTCGGCAAATGGCCTCCGCCATTTCCTGCGTCCCCACCGCGGTGGGGTCATCCCGATTCGGTTTCAGGTCGTACGTCACATCGCGGCCTTCTCGAATCACTGCCGCCACTGCCTTCTCCAACCGGTCCGCGGCACTCTCCTCCTTCAAGTAACGGAGCATCAGGACGGCGGACAGGATCAGCGCCGTCGGATTGACCTTGTTCAAACCCTTGTATTTTGGCGCGCTCCCATGGGTAGCTTCGAAGACCGCCCCTTCGTCGCCGATGTTAGCACCGGGCGCCACGCCCAAGCCGCCGATCAACCCCGCCGCCAAGTCGCTGAGAATGTCCCCGTACAGATTGGGGAGCACCAAAACATCGTACAGCTCCGGTTTTTGAACCAGTTGCATGCACATATTGTCCACGATCCGGTCTTCAAACTCGATTTCGGGGAATTCCGAGGCAACTCCCCGGGCAACATCCAGGAAGAGACCGTCCGTGAACTTCATGATGTTCGCCTTATGGACGGCGGTCACCTTCTTCCGCCCATTCGCCTTTGCGTATTGGAACGCGAATCGGACGATCCTTTCCGTCGCGGAAACGCTGATCGGCTTGATCGACACCCCGGTTTCATCGCTGCCGGTCTTAACTTTGCGATCCGTGGACACCCGGTTGATGAACTCGATCAATTCTGCCGCAGCCGATGTCCCCCGCTGAAACTCCACGCCAGCATACAGATCTTCTGTATTCTCGCGAACGAGGACCAGGTCGACGGGAACGCTTTGAAAGAACGTGCGAACACCGGGGTAATACTTGCAGGGCCGAAGGCAAGCATACAGTCCCAGGGCCTGGCGCAGGTACACGTTGATGCTTCGAAAGCCGGTACCTACCGGCGTTGTGATCGGCGATTTTAGAGCACACCGTGTCCTTCGAATGCTCTCCATCGTGGCATCCGGGAGGGGCGTGCCGGTACGTTCCATCACATCCACGCCGGCCTCTTGAACGTCCCAGCGGATTTCCACGCCGGTGGCGTCCACGCAACGCCGCGCCGCCTCGGCTAGTTCCGGACCAACCCCGTCACCGGTAATCAAAGTGACATAATGTAGCATGGATCGACTCTCTCCTTCTACCTGTGAGCTTGGTGTGCATGTGAGCTTGGTCGAACGTTTATGTACAGAGGTTATGTACAAATTTGTGCACAAACTGTCGAACGGCAACCTGCCGTGACGCCCGCAACGAATCGCCTTGACGTAGGGATATCCTGCGCCGCTGGATGAAGCGTAAACTTTAGATTTTAACAACCTTCGAGAAACATTAAACTGTCAGCGGACTGC
>DYLS01000227.1 GCA_020721965.1 Blastopirellula marina
GTAGGGATTCTCCGATGGAGAACCGTTGCCGTCCGCAATCGGCGCGATGCGGCGCTTGCCCGCCTCGCCAGCTCTTTGGAGAGAGGGCGAGCAAGCATCCCGAGGCGTTTACGCGCTAGGGACCGGCGGGATCGCGCCCTACCCAAAAAACAAAAACGGCTCTCTCGGCGAGAGAGCCCTACCCAAAACGCAATCGGCGCGATGCCCCGATGTCATTAGAATCGGGGTAAACTCTGATCGCGCCCTACAAAAAAAACAAACGCTGAATCCTACTGCATAGGAATAGATGTGTGAACGATGAATATTCTTTGTCCAAAATGCGGAGCCGCGCACAATGTCGAGGACGACGGGGCTGGTGGGACCTTCGAGTGTTCATCATGCGGCAATATGGTCGTTGTCCCTCCGGCTGGCGCCTCGGTGGCAGCCACCGGCTCTGGCGAATACGAATTCAAGCGTGTCGTCTGCAGGAGCTGCGGCCAGAGGATAAACACGGAGCATCTGCACCCCGGCCAGGAGTTCAACTGCCCCTTCTGCAAGGCGCTGAACAAGGTCGGGCAAAATCTCAAATCGGACATCAGGTTGAACACCGTGGACACCGGCGCCTCCATTTCCGCCTCTGGTGCGGCATTCTCAACGGCGGGCAACGCCGACGGCTCCATCCCCCAGATTCTTGGCCGCTGCAAGGTCGAAGGGCTGCTGGGCTCGGGGGCGATGGGCTACGTCTTCAAGGCCACGCACAGCACTTTGAACATACCTGTTGCGATCAAGGTTCTGCGGCAGGAATTCTCCAACATCAAGAACTACTCCGACCGCTTCATCAGGGAGGCCCAGACTGCGGCCAAGCTCAACCACCAGAACATCATCAGGGTCTTCGACTGCGGCTACGAGAACAACATGCTCTACATGATAATGGAGTTCGTGGACGGCGGCTCCCTCGCGGACGCGCTGGAGAAAAGAGGAACCGCATTCGAACCCGAGAAAGTCGTCGAGATCGGAATGGCGGTCGCGCAGGCGCTCGTCGAGGCGGAAAGATTCGGAATCATACACCGCGACATCAAGCCCGCCAACATAATGACCACTTCAGACGGCATCATCAAGCTCGCCGACCTCGGCCTCGCGAAGCAGGTCAGGCCGGTCGCGGGAAAAAAGGACGTCACCCTCACGATGGACATAGTCGCAATGGGCACACCCGTCTACATGCCGCCCGAGCAGGCGATGGACGCGAAGAAATGCGACATCCGCGCCGACATCTACGCCCTCGGAATCACGATGTATCACCTCCTGACCGGCAGGCCGCCGTTCCTCGCTATGGAGCAGGAGGAGCTTTTCAAGCAGCATCTGAACGAGACTGCGCGCCCGGCGAGCGAGCTGAATCCCGCGGCCCCGCCCGACCTCGACAAGATAATATACAAGTGCATAATGAAAAAACCGGAGGAGCGCTACCAGTCGCCCAAGGAGCTTCTCGAGGATCTCAATCTGCTGAAGGGCGGGAAGCCGTTGAAGTTCGCTGTCCCCGCCCCGGTCTCCGGACGGCCCGCGCCACGACCGCCAACAAAGATACTGCCGGTGGAGCCTCCGCAAAAGCCTGCCGCTCCGGCAAAGGGAAGGAAACATTCGAAAGCCCTGCTCATCGCCCTCGGAGCCGCGATAGCCGCAGTCATTGTCGTAAACATACTCGTGCTTCTCAGGATTCTCGGGGAAAAGGATGTCTCCAGGGAGAACGACAAATTCACCGCACCAGTACCACAACCAGCGCCGGCGGAGCCTGTTCAACCGGCGATTCTGGACGAAGACGGACCGCAGCGGACGCAACCCGGGACCGAAGCGGCGCCTGTCGAGCCACAAATACCTGTCACCGAAGCATCCCCCGAGCCTCCACCGGTGGAGACCGCCCCGCTGCCGAGCCCCCCGAAGGAACCCCTTCCCGATGCAAAAGTCGAAGAACCAGCAACAGACGAGCCGCCCGCCCTCTCCGACGACGACCGCCACAAATTCGAAATGATAATGCGCACTCTCCGGAACTTCGACGACTTCGCCAGCAAGGTCAGGGAGGCCGAATTCACCAGCACGACAGCTCTCCGCATGAGGGACAGGATATTCCCGCTTGCGTTCGGAAGCGACTGGCGCGGACGGGCGAGTGGACTTTCGGAACTGGCCGGAAGCGGGGACATGCCCGGACAACTCGCGAAGATGTTCAAGTCAATGGCCTTCGCATGCGCATATGTCGCCCACTGCGAAGAGCCCGGGCTGGCCGAGGCAATCAAGCCGCAGATATCCGAATTCAAGAAGGAGAACAACAGCGCCACGATACGATACGTCCCGGAGCAACCCGCCCACGAGGTCCCGGAGCTGACCGGCGATTTTGACAGAAAGGACAATATCTTCAAAATGCCCGAAGACGGGAGGATATCTGTCGGCATCCCGCTCATATTCAATCCGCACGACGCAGACAGAAAGACCGTCCGTATGAACATCGTCTCCGAAAGCATCCCGCCCAAGTGCGGGATCGCTGTGAAGCTCAACGCCTGCATGGAGCTCGACAGGCCGGAGAACATCCCCCAGCACATACAGACATACTTCGTCATCACAAGAAAAGGCAAGACACCCATAGCTAGGATCATCGTCAAGTGCCATGGGCGCGATGACATCAAGGAAAGCAAGGAAATCCCTCCGGAGATCGTAGCAAAGCCATTCCACCTGAAGACAAGGATATCCGGAAAAACTCTCTTCCTCGAGATAGGAGACAAGTTCTCGATGCGGAAGGAACTCTCCCAACGCGGCGTCCTGGACGGAATGGAGATCATGTATCCGGAAATCGTAGCCACCGGCGCTGGAATCGGGGTCTCCGAGATCGAGGCCTCAGGACAGATATTCCCACTGTGGCTGGCTGCGAAAATCACAAGCTCCGACGAGAAGGGAGCAGAACGCTTCTTCAAACTATGGGCGAAAATGCGCAGCCGCGACCAACGGCCGCCGCAAAATTAATCGTAACGGCGCGCTCGGCGATCGCGCCCTACCAAAAAAACGGAATCGGCGCGATGCGGCGCCTGCCCGCCATCCCGAGGCGTTTACGCGCCAGGGAC
>DYLS01000081.1 GCA_020721965.1 Blastopirellula marina
CGTCTGAACAACCTGCTGCCCCAGCCGCGCCTGCGGCACCAGCGGCGCCAGCCCCGGCGGAGCAGCCTGCGCCACCCGCTCCACCAGCGCCGTCTGAACAACCTGCTGCCCCAGCCGCGCCTGCGGCACCAGCGGCGCCAGCCCCAGCGGAGCAGCCTGCGCCACCAGCCCCGGCTGCCGAGGCCGCCCCGGCACCGTCCGAGAGCGGCTACCGTGTCTGGACGGATGACACGGGGGCCTATCATGTCGTCGCTCGATTCGTTGAGGTCATCGATGGTGAGATCGTGCGGCTTGAGACGCCCGCGGGCAAGTTTATCCGCGTCGCACCGGAACGCCTCTCGACAGCCGATCGCAGATATGTTGCCGCGCTGACTGGCCTGGCGGTCGCACTTCGGTAACCTCTGCCACGCTATTGTCTGACAGACGGGCGGCGAGGGTAACCGCCCTTTTCCGCGAAACGACTCAGACCGCGCTAAGGCAACGGCCTCGGGGCGGTTTATTTTCGGTTTTGCCGCCTCTTTCCGAAGACCGCTCCCCCGTCCGCAGTGTGGCGATGTGAAGGCAATCTGCTTACGCTTTCCGGTACCAAGACCAAAAGGAAACAGCCGGTGGCATCTCCCTCCCCGGCCGAGACCTCATTGCCCCTCGATGCGGCGAGACCATACAATCGACTTATTCGCGGGGGACGAGAAATGACGATCCCGCCGGTGCGTTGCACCCACTTCATCGAGGAGGTTTTGCCGTGACACGAGAAGACGCCGCGCAGCGGATACATATCATCGGAATTGGTGAAGACGGCCTGGTCGGACTGACGGATCATGCCCGCCGGCTGATCGCGTCTGCGGAGCTGCTGATCGGCGACCCGGAATGCCTGGCACTCGTCCAGGATTCGCCCGCTCCCAAATTGGAAACGACCAGCAGCCTTCAAGAGATCGTGGCTCAAATCGCCGCGCAGCCCAATAAGCGAATCGTTCTTCTTGCCGAAGGCGATCCCTTGTTCTACGGCGTTGCCCGCTATCTTTTGGAAAAAATCGGCAAAGACCGCTTCGAGGTCGTACCGCATGTCAGCAGCATGCAACTGGCTTTCGCGCGCGTCAAAGAAAACTGGGAGGACGCATATCTGGCGAATGTCGCGGACCAACCGTTGGAAGAGGTCTTCTCCCGAATTCGTTCTGCGGACAAGGTGGGTCTGTTCACGACCGAGGAGCTTCCGCCCAACCGCATCGCCGAAAAACTTCTGGCTTGCGGCTTGGACTATTTCTCGGTTTATGTTTGCGAACACCTCGGCGCGCCCAACGAGCGAGTGACGTCGGGGGAACTGGCGGACATCGCGGAACCTACGTATTCGCCGCTGAGCGTGATGATCCTGGTGCGGAAGCCTGACGTCCCCGACCGCCCCCTCAAGGAATGGGGTAAGCGGCTGTTCGGCAATCCGGACGAAACGTTTCTCCAGTCCAAGCCCAAACGCGGCTTGCTCACTCCCGCCGAGATCCGTGCCGTCGCGCTGGCCAAGTTGGATATCGGCCCTCGAAGTGTGGTTTGGGACGTGGGGGCGGGCAGCGGTTCGCTCTCCATCGAAGCGGCTCATATTGCGCACCAAGGCACCGTCTTCGCCGTGGAAATGGACCCGGATGACTACCAACTCCTTCGCGAAAACGCCAAACGCTTCGACGTCCCGAATCTCAAGCCGATCCTGGGCCGGGCTCCTGAGGCCTGGGCGGACTTGCCGAATCCAGACTGCATTTTCGTCGGTGGCAGCGGTCGCCAGGTGGTTGATCTGTGTCGTGCCGCGTTCACCCGTCTGCGCCCCGCCGGCCGCTTGGTCGTGACCATGGGTAGCGTGGACAACGTGGCCGAATGCCACCAGAGGATCCGAGAGCTGACACCGCACATCGAGGTCTTGATGGTCAACATCGCGCGGGGATACTACCAACTCGATCGCGTGCGGTTCCAGGCACTGAATCCCACGTTCCTCTTGGCAGCCGTCAAGCCGCACTCCACAAACCACTCACGCGTCTCATCGTAAACTGTGCCGTTCCTTCTTGACCAAGCCGCACCATGGATCCCGAGGCAATGGCCCGAACCTCGCCGAGGGAGAATATCCATAGCCAGCCGAGGTGCATGGTACAAGCTGTTTCAGGGAGATCAACATGACGGAAAAGATAACCTGGGATGCGCGCGGAGATGAAACGCCTTTGGACGTTTTGGCCGTAGGCGTCCACCCCGATGATGTGGAAATCGGCTGCGGGGGGATTGTCCACGCCCTTTCCTCGCAGGGCTATCGAGTGGGGATTCTCGATTTGACGGATGGCGAGCCGACCCCGCGATGCGATAATCCCGAAATCCGGATCGAGGAGGCCCACGCCGCGGCGCAAACCTTGGGGGCCTGCCTGCGCGTCACGTTAGGCTTGCCAAACCGCCGCTTGTTCGACGTTTTCGAGTCGCGCTGCGCCGTGGCGTGCGAGTTCCGCCGCTATCGTCCAAGACTCGTGTTGTGCCTGGGTAGCGATACGCCGTTCGCATCGCCGGATCACGACGCCGCTCGAAGGATTACCGAAGCCGCGATCTTCTACGCCCGACTTTCCAAATGGGACGAGTATTTCGAGGGGCTCCCCATCCACACCATTCCCGATTACGTCTTCTATTTCCTCTCCTTGCGGCAACTGGCACCGCCCTCCGGAAATCTCCTCGTCGTGGATATCTCACAGAGCTTGGAACCCAAACTGTCGGCCGTGGCCTGCTATCGCACTCAGTTCGGCCACCGGCCCGAGATTCTGGACCGCATCCGCGACTTCAGCGCGCAACAGGGGCGAACCTGCGGCTATGCAGCGGGCGAGGTCGTCGCGCACCCAACCACGTGGGGCACGCAAGACTTGATGGCCTCCGTGCAAGGGCACGGCCCACCGCGCGAGTAGCAACTCGAATGCAAGCCCATACGAGCGAGTTGTTGGTGCGCCCCGCCGCAGCTTGCGATCCGCTGCCGTCACCGCCCTGCCCCATCCCGCCTCCATGGCCGATGCCGGGCAAGCAATTCCAGCACGTGCTGCATATCCGACGGCAAGGGGGCTTCCACAGTGATCCGATCCCCCGTGCCCGGATGATTGAAGCTCAACCGATGGGCGTGCAGCGCCTGCCGCGACAAAACGACATCCTCATCCGGCAGACCGCGAATCAGCTCGCCGCGAGTGATCTCGGCACGTCCGCCATACTGGCGATCGCAAAGGACGGGACAACCGATGTGGGCAAGGTGAATGCGGATTTGATGGGTGCGCCCCGTCTTGGGAAAGGCCGATACCATCGCGAACCCCAGGAAACGTCTCTCCACACGAAACAGGGTTTGCGCCGCCCGAGCGGCGGGGTCGTGGCGGCGGATGGCCATCTTTTCGCGCTGCTGCGGGTGAAGACCAATCGGCTGATCCACCCAGTCGGCATCGCGATCGGGGACCCCGGCCGTAATCGCCAGGTATTCTTTATCCACAGTCCTCGCGGCGAATTGCTCTGCCAAGCCGCGATGAGCCAGGTCGTGCTTGGCCACCAAGATCGCCCCGCTCGTGTCACGGTCCAGGCGATGCACGATGCCAGGCCGGTTCGGACCGCCCAAACTGCTCAGACGCCCTCCGTAACGATGTTGGATCGCTCCCGCCAGCGTCCCCGACCAGTGGCCTCTTGCCGGATGCACGACCATCCCTGGCGGTTTGTTGACGACCGCGAGCCAATCATCGTCGTACAGCACGTCCAGGGCAATCGGTTCAGGTTTGGGGCACTCCCGAGGCACCTCCGGAAGCGTGACCGAGACCAACTGTCCCTGCTTCAGGCGGTAACTGGGCTTGGCCCCCTTCTCATCCACGAGCACGCCGCCCCCGGTGATGACGCGGCGCAGGACTACCCGGCTGTAGGCGGGAAAATGCAAGACGAGAAACGCGTCCAATCTCCACCCGACCTCAGCCGGTCCGACCACCAGCCGCATCGGCTCCGTATCGGGGGGAAAACCCGTCATCATAGCACGTCGGCCTGAACCAAGCTTGCGCCCCACCCAATTCCCGGCCGCAATGGCCGGTCATCCGATGCTCCGCTCAGGGCTGAGGAGTATCGTTCGACCCCTTTTCCGCGGGAAGGGTTGCCGCTTTCTCACCGGGGCCGTTACCGGCTTCGCCCGATGCATCTACCGGCCCCGGCCCGGCTTCCACCGGCGGTTGCATGGCTTGGGGCGTCTTCGGCGAGACGGGGGTGGCAGGCGTCGGCGTTGCTGGTCCGCCCGGTGGGGAAGCCTCCCCCTCTCCTGCAGCCGCGCCGCCCGAACCCGGTGCCGTCGTGTTCGTCCCAGGAGGTGCTGGCAGGGCCGAGGGATCGAAAGGCAATTCGCCCGGCGTGAAATTGCCAGGTGATGTCGTCGGGGACGGTTCGTAGCTGGCAAAAAAGTCGTAAAATCCTTGCACATCTTGACGCGACAACTCCGCGGCCCGCCGCTGTGCCAGCGTGGCGAAACGCCCCTCGGGGAAGGACTCGGCCAGCTCCCGATACAACTGGATGGCCCGATCCAACTCGCCCTGGCCTTGCCGCGAACCCGCCAGAGCTTCGTACGCCCTTGCCAAACCCCAAAGCAGTCGTTCCTTCAATTCGGGACGGCGCACTTTGTCTCGCACGGCGACGTAACCGTCAATCGCCTTTTGCAATTCCTGCACGGCGTCGGCCTTGTTGCTAAACATTTGCGCGCAACCAATTTCCAGATGGATATCCGCGGCGGCTACCTGGGCCCAAAGTGCGGCCTCCGTCCCACCATACTGTTCGGCGACGGCTTCCAAATCGCTGGCGGTCCCCTTCTGCATGGCTTGATAGAGGGTGCCCCATGCGGCCTCGCGTGCCGCGTGCGATCGATTCGAGAACACGTACCAGGCCGCAATGACTAAGACCGCGAAAACGGTGATCAGCCCAGCCGCCCGAGCGTATGGGACCACCTTTTCGCTCGCCTCAGCCAACCAGTGTGCCAAGAGGTTATCATGCAGCTCGTGACGCCGTTCGCGTTTCATCGTCGACTCGCATCATTTCAAAAGCAGGGCCCGGCTGGAAAGCTCCACACATGGGAAAGCACCCGGGCAATCAGCATCAGAAAGGCTTCAAGAAAACCTGGGAAAGCATTGAATATAGGTCAAGTGATCGGGATTCGTCAAGGCAACGTTGGCTGGGGGTGTGCAGCTCGGCATCCGCCCCCTGCCTCTCCCTCGGAAGACCTCCCGCCGCTCCAAGCCCCGAATGGGGCCGATTCGGCAGATTGAAAACCTCCAACAGACTTTTCTGTGTCCCTATGAGTCCGTCTCCTCGCCGCTGGACAATCACGCTGGCCCGAAATCTGGAATCCGCCGCGGGGGCAGCCTCTTTCAGGATGCGCGTCAGGATCGTGCTTGGCGATTGCGTTTCGTTGACCGTGCCGGTATACAATGAATGAGGGAACGGGAAGCAGCCCGATCCGTCGTCACAGAGCTAGCACGGGTGGCGATCCCAATGGAAGACTCGTGGATCCTCCTGACAACCGTAGCGGCAAGTGCCCTGGGAATCGCCGCTGGGATTCAGGGTGGCCGCCTTGTGCTGGCACGCTTCCGCTTTCACGAGGCCCGTCGTCGATTCCATCGGCAGCGAGAAAGCCTCGAGGCCCGTTTCGCCGCGGCCGTCGCTGCCGAATTAGGGCAAACGGACCCTTCCGATTTCGACTTCGACGACGAAGTTACGTATTTTCGTGATCGCAGGTCGGGGCGTCTCACGGCGATCGTGGCGGTCGCGGTGCGCTACAGCACGGATTTCCTCCCTTACGAGGATGAGGATGCAAGGCAACGGGGCGGCGTCGCGCTCTTTCAATATGACGGCCGCGCGTGGACTTCCGAGAACCGCATCCTGCTCAATCTCACACCACACGAAGCCCTGGTCCGACTGGCTGACCGCGTTCAAGTCATCCACCGCGATCAACGGCGAGGTTCGGGCTTGATCACGTGAGGCCCAGGAAAAGACGGCTCGTTTTTTGCTGGCACCCCTTTATTGGCCCGCCGCAACCGAGCCAACAAAGCCCTACCCCGAAGATGGGTTTCGCCGACGGTGCGAGACCTGCTGCACCAACTTTTCAAACTCGGACGGATCCAAATACTGGTGGACCAGCCGTCGGGCCTCGTTGAACATCCGATCCACCTGTTGCTGGGCCGTGGCTTCGGGACAGTAGATGCGCTGCTGCAACTGCATGATTTCGCTGGAGAATACCTCCCGCGACTTCAACTTCCGTATTTGATCCAGCAAATCGGCGGCTTCATCCCACTTCTCCTCTGCCACTCTAGCGCGGACCTTGGCTAGTAAGACGGTCCGTTGAATCACCAGGTCGATCAGCTCGTCCTGCACTCCGCGCACCACCGCCTCCGCTTCCAGCCGCGGGTCATCGTCTGGAATCGCCACAGTAGCCTGGGCGAGCATTCCCGGCACCAAAGGAAGCCTCGCTATCAGCCGGTCGCCGTGCTTGATCGCCAGCACTAAGGGCAACTCGCCACGGCCTTCTACCTCAAGCCGACCTGCCAAGTCGGTACGACCGATCCATCGAAAATCGTCCCCGGCGGTGGTCTTGGCGAAAACGTCGTAATAGGGCAGGGGCCTCTTTCGTTCATCGCGGGAAATGAGCTGCAAGCCAGTGGTCCCGCCAGGCGGACGCTGCCCCCAAGCCAACAGCTCCACGCGCCCGCGGCGTCGCGCGGTTAAGGGATTGCGAACGCCGGAGATCACCTCGCACGCCAGACCCGACGTATCCGATTCTCGAGGCAGGAGCACCGTCCAGGGAAGAGTAAGCACCGCCCGGGCATTGCCATCCCGATCCTCGTAGCGAGCCAGGACATGGTAAACTGGCGTCCACTCTTCCATTGCGGTGCCGCCCTGGGGTGCGGACGGCGTGGATAAAGCCACCCCGCGCTGATGCAGGCGAACTCCACCATCATCCGAGACCTGGATCAAGGCCAGGGGGACATGGCTCTTCGTCACAGCCCGCATCACGGCCTCGGAAATCGGCGACTCCGTGGAAACTGCAACTTGGACCAATGGTCCCCATCGCTCTACTCGCACGTCCCACTGGCGTGCCATGATGTGGACGCCGTTATCCCCCGACGAGATGCGAACCGCGACGATCTTGTCGGCCGTCTTCAGATCGCGCCACGGCTTGGGCAAGGCTTCGCCGGGGAGGTCGGGAAGATCGGGCAATAGCAACCGGGCCGCATCCTCCGGAAGCGCTGCCACCCGCGGCTCCCACCGCGTCCCAAAACGATATTCCAACCGCCACTGCAAGTCCGTCAACAAACGCCTGACATCCCCTTCGCTCCAAGCGGGACAGTCATCGCAGGACACATGTACCGTCACCCGATACGGCGTCCATTGCCACAAGGGCTGCGCCACGGCTGGGTGCTGAAAGAAAGGCTCGCCAAGCCCTGCAATCAAAACCAACGCCATAGCCGCCAGCTCACGGAGATGGTTTCGAGCGGCGGCCTGATATTTGAGATGACCCGTCACAATCCAGGCTCCACTCGGGCCAGCAATGCGGCGGGCATCACCGCGAGGACGACGGAATCCGATCCGCACGGAATCACGCCCCCGGCCGTCCAGCCCTTTCTTGCGTCGGGCTTCCACCGCGGCCCCCTCAATGCCAGAAGAGGCCAGCTCAACCCAGCCATCCTGTCCTTTCTTACGCCGTGCTTCCGCTGCGTGACACTTTTGGCAAATCACGCGGAATCCCCTCATGTCTTTACGTTACATCTCGTGATTTTGCGGTGCCCCACTGCCATTGCGCACCAATATTTGCTGCATCTAGAAGTTGCCGGCCATGCTATACGTTGAGTCTCAATGGGCGTGTGCAACGAGAGTGGGCCACGCGGCGTGATTTTGCCTCGCCAGTGGCTTATTGCTTAGGGAGGACCTGCCATTTCTCGATCTCCTGATACAAAACGGCAGGCCGCGGCGGCATGCCTTCGATCCCTTTGCGAACGACAAAATAATCGACCAATTGATACAGGGGGAGGATGGCGAGATCGTCATGCACGGCCCGGTGCACCGCCCTCAACCGGGCCGACATCTCGGGCCAATCGGCGGCCTCCGTCACCCGAGCCAAACTGAGCATCACATACGGACTGAACTGTCCCTGAAAGATGGGCAACGAAAACAGGCGGAAGACGTCTCCGCACGGTTCCCACATTGCCACTTCGGCGTATAGAAAATCCCAATCCTCCGAGGGCTGCAAGCCGTCATTCGGCAAAGCCTCGCTCAGGCGAACTTCCAATCCCAGCAAGCGCCACTGCCGCGCCATCTCTTGACAGGCCGCGCGAGCCATTTCGTGGGGCGGCAGTCGTAGGATCACCAGATTGCCTTCCGGGGCCGGGCGTCCTTGTTTGCGGGCGGCGTCGCGCACTTGCGCCGCTGCCACTTGAAGCAAGGTCAGAGCGGAGGCCGGTTGATACGTCCGCGGCTCGATCGCCTCGTCATACGCATAGCCCAAGGGATCGGCACGGCGACTGCCAGCCGGGAAGGGACCGCTGATCACGCGACAGCCCTCCTCCGAGCGCCCGTCCAGAAGCATCCTCAGGACCCGCTCACGATCCGTCCCCAACAAAATGGCCCGGCGAAAATCTCGCGACTCGGGAAGAGGGCGGCTGAAATTGGGAATCAACATGTGTACCAAGGGCGCGGCGTATTTCCGCAACTCCAGATCGGCTTGCCCTTCGACCAAACTTCGCTCCCACGGGTTGACTCGATCGACCACGTCCAGTTCACCCCGGCGAAGTGCTGCCAGCGCGTCCTGACCTCTCGCAAACGCTACCTCAGCGACCTCTGCCGGCCGGCCGGGGGGCGGATCACCGTGTACTCGATTGGCCACATACACGGCCATCGGCGACGACCCCGAGCCTGCGGCTGAATCCAAAACATACGGTCCCATGAGATTCGGGAGATTTCGTGGCCCGCTGCCACCCTCAATTTGTAGCCCAGGAGCATGATCGTGGGCGGCTGATGGGGAGGCCGCGAGCCTGATCGCCGTTCCCGTCCCCGTTTCCTCACTTTCACCTCTCATGCTCGAAAGGCATTCGACGGGATACCGCAAGAAGACCTCGGGGCGGACGTGCGGCCGACGTAACTGGGCTATCACCGCACCTCCCGTCCTCACGGACAACTCTTGCACCAGATCGGCCCAGAGCGGAGAAAAAGGATGTGCTCGGCTATCGCCCAAAGACCAAAGGAAGGCCGTCAGATCGGCGACCGTGGGCGCCGCCGGTGCCGAGCCTTTCGCCGTCAATTGGAACACCAGGCGACGGCCCAGCTCCTCGGCCTGCATGGTGTGAAAAGGGGTAGCGTAAATCCCGCCCTCCGGTCCGATGCCTACCCATTCGGCCCAGCACCGCGTGAGCAAACGTCCGCTCCGTCGGGCCGCCCAATCCGTGAGCGAGGCCGGTTGCCAATCGCCCGCTGCCAGCGTCACCCCCACGCGTAGTCGCGGATAGGCCGTTTGTACGCGGCGGAGGCAATCGGCCGCCCCAGGCAAGTCCGGCCAGATCGCCATCATGCGGCGGGCCGTCTGATCAGCCTTGCGAAAATCGCCCTGTTGGAGAGCCGCTTCCGTCTCCGCCAGGAGCGATTGTGCTTCTGCTTGAAACTGCTGCCGCCGGCGCGCAACCACCGGATGATCCGGCGCGAACTCCGCGAGACCGTCCACGATCTGCCGAGCGGCCACGTATTCCGACCTTTGCCAATACTGATCCACCAACCCGTCGGCGGCCTGCCCAATGGCATCTTTCAAACCCGGATACTCGGGATTCTCCGCCCACAGGTTGCGAAGATCGCCATACGCGCGATCGAACTGTCCGGCCTTGATTCGGGCAACCGCCTCTTCAAACCAGAACCGCTGCCGCAGGGCATCCAGCCCCTCCACCTTGGGATACTCGGCGTGCAAGAATTCCAGATAGTCCCAGGCAGCCGCGAAATCCCCTTGCTCGATGAGCTTTTGGGCCTTCTCTACCAATATCTCTTCGAACAACTGGATGCGAACGATCTGCGGCCAGGCCGCCCGAAATCGTTCGCCCGGGCGATCGAACAATTCCAATTCCAGGAAACCCGACTTCGGCAAGGGCGAAGGGGCCTTTCGATCCGGGAAAGGGAGCGGTGACACCTTGAGAACTGCGTTATCGTTCGCTGCGTCCAGGAAAATCAAGTCGTACGGCGGTTGTTCATAAAGCGGCACAGCGGAGCCACTCGCGTCTTCAGCGCCACCTTCTTCAAGCGGGGTACGGGAGCCACTCGCGCCCTCGGCGCCGCCTTCTTCTGGACGCGCGGTGCCGCCAAGAAACGACGACAGCGTTATCGCGATGATCGTGGCCAAGACGCACCATGCCGGACGACACCGCCGGTCGAGTCCCTCTCGGCCACCCTCTCGTGAAAATGCTCGGGGCATGAATTGGCTCGCCACGGCCACGTTCTCACTTCCTGGAAAGTCCTTTCGCAAACCGTTGCTGTACCAATCGCGCAGCTTTAATCTGGACTTTTGCAACTTTGGTTCACAAGCTCACATCTCCCCGCCGGAGATGGCAGAGTGAAGGCGGTTTGCTGCGAAAACGGCTTTCGATGTTTGTCTGAATTTCCCAAGTACCCGATTTACCCCCCCGCTCTGATGGGGCCGAGCAGTTTGCAAGAGTCCAGTTTAATCGTTACGAACATGACGGCTGTAAACGACATTTTCATTCTCGAGCGTGCGGCTCACTCGGATCGCTTCACGGCGAGGCGACTCGACGTTTCGTAGCGGCAAGTTTTTCGGGCGTGAGCTGATCCAATCGCAGACGCAAGGTCCGCCCGTCCCGCATTCCAACAACTAGCCAGTCCTGCCAGATGGTTGGCCCCGTGGCTGGGATTCCAGCCAACGGAACCCGATCCAAGATCGTGCCGTGCCGGGAATCCCAAAGCACCACTTCCCCTTTCAGCGAGGCGGATAGCAGATGATTACGCCAGGTGACCGGCGTGCCCAACCAAGGCATCCCCACGGAGTCTCCCACGACTACCCGTGCTGGCTGGTCGTCCCAGACCTGAAATTGCCCCCTTGCGGTTCCGATCCAAACTCGATTCTCCACGGCACAAGGCCCCCAAACCGTGCGATCATCCAGAGCCTCACTAAGCCGTACTTCACCGCTCTGGTAGTTGACCGCGGTAAGTCGCCGCTGCCGATCCATCGCGAACACGTGGTTTTGCAGCACGGCCAGCGGTGGCACAAGGGGCGACGACAACGTGATCTCATGTTCCGCACGCCAGCCATCGTCGCCAACAGAAAGCAACCACATTCGCCCATTGTCACGGACCGCCGCGATTCGGTGGTTCGGCAGCGCCGCCAAACAGGTCCATTTGACGGGCACGCCCGGCCGCACCGCCGTTTGATACGGATCTCCCACCCAACGGCCGGTCGTCCAATCCACGACCGCTAAACATCCATTCCGCAAGGGAACAACCAATTCTGGCAAACGCTGGTCACGGACGACCAAGGGGCCCGCGACGCCATGGGGTAACATCATCCGCCGGACTTTCATCCCGCCTACGCCGTCTTCCTGAATAGAAATCTCCCGCTCGCCTTCCCACGCTCGGGCCTCGATGGCCGGGCTTGGCAGCGGCACGCGGTAAAGCACTTCCGAACTACCCAGCGAGGATGCAGCTCCCTGATCCTCTCCTGGAACGGTCGTCAAACGGGTCGGCAGCGATGGCGAATGCTCCTTGCCAGGTCCGATCTCGAAGCTACAGACGGCACCGCTCACCGTTGTCATCCGAATAGCCCCCTCTTTCACTTCTGGCGAATCCGACCACGGATCGGCCAATCGGATCTCCCAATAGAATGCCCCCTCCTTGACGCCAATAGCGGCCAGATAGACGCCGGATTGCCCGGTCCGCCGATAAGCGTGATACACGGTCTCCCCGACGATTTGCGGCTGTTGCACGACGGGACAGTTCTCGGCGGTTACCCACTGGGGGATCAATCGTCCAGCGGCAGCCTGGAGATCGAACCGGGTCAAGGAGATATCCGCGGCGATCAAAACTCCCCCTTGCAAAAGCGCGTAGGATGGGAGTTCCCAATTCGCTCCAGCGGTGTCAGGCGAGGCGGTTTTGCCCTCGGCCAACCGAACCAAAGGGCTTTTCGGATCGCCCCGCAGTTCGAAAATGACGACATCGTGACGGGCGGTCTCGAATAGCAAGCGATTAGCAGAGACAAGCAAAGGTCCGGCCAATCGCCCGTCGATCGAAACTTGTTGGACAACCGCAGGCTCCTGGGCATCCCCCCAGCGCCAAACCGAGATTCGCGAGGCATCATTGCCCAAGACCTCGGGCAACAACAGGTAGCCCGACATCGCCACGGGCGGCAATACCAGCTCCCCACGATCATGCCCGGTGTAGATCACCCCCGCCACTTTCCGTTGGGCCTCGTTCAGATGGGCCTCGTTCAGCACAAAAACATACGAATGGTCGGCGGCGACGAACCAAGGCGAGGCGGCATCGCCGGGATCGGCAGCCACGGCGGGAGGGACCTTCACCGACAGCGGGAAGCGTGCCACCCACAATCTTTGCCCCGCCGCATCCGCGACGTACAGCCGCGAATCGTTCCCGCCAACGAGAATGGATTGTCCCGCCAGCCGCGGCCCCCAAACCGTTTCGCCGGGAATCTTGATCGAGCGAAGCTCCTTGCCCGTCGCCAGGTCGATCCAAACCAGCGCGTGACGGCGATGATCCAGGAGAACGGCTGCGCGGCCCCCATCCGCCGCGACCTGAGGCAAGGGAGTCGGGGGCACACCGCCTGACATTGCAGCCCCCATATAGCGTTGCCAAACCAAGTCGCCATTCGTGGCCCGTACACAAAAGACACAATCCTCGGCTTCCACGAGAACGAACTGATCGTCCCCCGCCGGGGCTTGCCCCTCGCGAAGCACGGCATAAAAAGCCGTCTCCTCGACTTTCCTTTCGGGTTCGGCCTTGAGCGGTTCAACAGGAATATCCTCCATCGTCACGGTGGCTTGGAGCCAATCGCACATGCCGAGCATCTCGGCCGATAGCTCCTGGTCTGCGGCCAATTGAGGAAATTGACGAACGAGCTGTCTCCGAATTTCGTAGGCATCATCGACCGCGTTACGCGCCCGGGCCTCACGAATCTGTCCCAGGGCCTTAGCGTGCTCCTCATTCAGCGCAATACGTCGCCGGGCCAGTTGCAGGCTGTTCTCGATATCCGCGATTTTTTTGCTCGGCCGGTTTTCGCGTGGGACGTAGCGGCGAATGGCGGACAAGACCTGTTCGGCGGCCTCGATCCTGGCCGCATCCGCTCGCTCGAAGGCCGACGAGGCCAAACCCTCGCCGATCTGGGGAAGGATCGCCGTCAGTTCGGGATCGGCCTCTGGGTGAAAGTCGGGCAAGACGGCTATTTCCTGCAAAATGCGCTTCGTATTCTGCCAAGTTTCCAGCCAGTCCCCGCCGAGGGTTTGCCGCATCTGAGCCAGCCCAACTCTCACCCGAGTTATTCCCGCCTGGGGATGCTTGGGAAAGTCTTCCAGGAACCGCTGGTACTTGTGAATGGCCTGCGTGTAAGATCCGGAACGATAGTCCGCATCGGCTTCCGCGAGCAATTCGTCGCCGCTTCGCCGATTGAGCGAGAACAGGACAACCACGCCGACGAAGATTACCAAAAGCAAGGCCCCTCCACTGAGGAGAAGGAGTGGCGAATCCCACACATTGCGTCTGCGCGATGCGGCGGCGAACGGGTTGGGCATGGGCCCGGCGCTCGTCGCCCCGATCGGCAAGCTCAAGTCGGCGAACAGGTCGTCGGTCCCCGATCCAATCGCATTCCGCGGCAGCCCCTCCACTTCAGGGCCAGCGGCCGTTCTTTCACTCTGCGGGACCGATGACGCCGCCTCGGATGCGGAGCCTGCCGCCTTTCCCACCGCCGCTCCGGAAATATCCTTCCCTGGCGGTCTGGTTTCCGCCTCGGTCCTAGCCGGTGCCTTTCGCCTGGAGGGCGTTCCAAACAGGTCATCCGTGTCGTCCAGGGGGGCCAACTCCAAATTCTCTTCTTCGGCCGACGCATCGCGACTACCACTTTTCTTTTTTGCGGGCGGTTCCACCTTTTTTAGGACGATTGGCTCGGGACGCTGCCGCTGATCTTTTTCCGCGTGCGTCTTCTCCACCGCCGCCATCAATCGCTGCGCCAGCAATCGCGAGAGGTAACCTTGATCGACCAAGGTTTTTGCCGCCATTGCCGCGGAAAACGGTTTGGGCGAGCGTGCCGACTCCGCCGCCCGTCGCCGCAATTGCTGAATCACTTCCGGCGGCACCAAGTCGCGTTCTTCCAAAAGTTTCAACAATTCTTCAGCCGGAATCATGGAACGTCATCTCGGTATTCGGTTGTTTCCCATTCCATCAGGCGATGCCGCACCGGCACGCATCCGATGCATGAATCCTGGAATTTCTCGGCACCGAAACACTCCGCCCCTCCGCAACCGCCCACGGGCAGAATGATGCGAAAACACGTATTTTCACGAGCCGCATGGCCAATACGCTCTGCTCTTAGACGCCAATTGCTCAATAGGACCACAAGATGTTTGGGGCAACACGCCGTCACACCTTGAACGTTCCCGGAACGGTGACGCCCCTTCAAAACTCGGTATCCTCGACAGTCGCCAAGCGGATACGTTCCATCCCCACGGCGTTTCCGGCATCCAGGACGCGGACGACCGTCTCATGACGGCAGGCGGGATCGGCCAAGACCAGCATTCCCGATCGGCCTGCTCCGCCGTTCGCCTCTCCGCTACGAGCTTCTCGCAACTTCGTGAGCAAGTCTTGTTCGCTAGGCGCATCCTGCCCCTCCACGGTGACCACGCCCTCGCGATCAATTCGCACAATGACAAAGTCGTTTTCGTTTTCCAACTCCTCGAGAGTCTGGGATTGGGCAGCCTCATCCTTGGGATCAGGGGGCGGCACCTCGAGCGATTTTTGGAGGCTGAATGCCGCCGTCATCATGAAGAAGATCAGAAGCTGAAAGACGACATCCACCATCGGCGTCATATCCATGACATCCTCGGGTGGTTCCGTGTGGGGAAAGGCGATGGCCTCCGCGCCGACGTCGTCATCCGCGTGTGATGTCCGCGCCGCCATCTCGTCCGCAGCGCCGGCTTTCAGCATCCCGGACGGCGTGCGCGACAGCTCACCGCGGCAGACTGGGCAAGCCATCCGCGCTCCGCCCGCCGATTCCGGTACGGTGACCTCTTGACCACAATGCGAGCAATGAATCTTGGCCATCCGCCCTACCGATTTTCGCTTCTTGCCGCCATTGCCGTCGTGCGTCTCTGCCGCGCCCTTGCCTTCCCTTCCCGGATCACGGCGTTTGCCAAATCGCTTCCTACCAGAGCGCAAATTCCGCATCATCGCACGAAGCGAGCATCCTGCGGGGCGAGGCGTTGTGCCCCATCACCACAAGATGTTGCTCCAAGCAAACAGGCCTGCGCCGTAGTATCATTTCCGCTCCTGGCTTATTCCCGCCCCGATACTATTCCCGCTCCAAGACGCCGATATACAGTTTCACGCCCTCGACCTGCGCCGCGTCTTCCATGACACGGGCGACGTCGCGGTGGCGCAAGGAGCGTTCCGCTTTGATCAGGACGTTCGATTTGCCGCCCTGCAATGCTTCTCTCACGGCCTGGCGAATCCGCTCACGCTGCGTTTCCGGATCGTCGGGAAGCGGTTCGCCGACCTTTCCGTCCGCTAGATAAACTGCCGGCGGGACGTTCGCCCCGCGATCCCCAACGGTTATCACCAACGAGCCTTGCACTCCCACGCCTTTCCCAAACTTGGCCGGGGGCAGGTCTACGGCCTTGGCCGTCTCCACCGTCGCAGAGACCAGAAAGAAGATCAACAGCAAAAAGGTGACGTCGATCATGGGCGTGATGTCCAGATCCACCTCCTCTCGCTTGGGCCGCCTAAAGGCAATCACCTCGCCCGGATCGGAGGGCAAAGCCACGCTCAATCTGCCGCTGCCTTGACTCATATTTCCCTCTTTCCTCGCGACCTCGGTCGTGGCGCTGACGTGCGTCATGAAGGGGTTCTTGGCAAGCCTTTCGCCCAGAGTCGGAACTTCTATTTTGCATCAGACCGAAAGACGCGTTCCGCCGACCCGCCAGGGGGTGGGAGCGGGACGTCGCTCCGGACACCCACGCTCCGCAGGATGTCCAGCAGGCGGGTCAAACCCGAACCGACCAGATCCTCCAGTTGCCGGATACGAATGGTCACGGCGGCCGAACAAAGCACCAAGGGAATGGCGATCACCAACCCGAGGGCGGTGGTCACCAGGGCCAAGCTGATATCGTCGGCCAGTTGGGTCGGATCCACTTTCTCCCCTCCCGACAACTTGGCGAAGGCCCCCATCATCCCCAGCACGGTACCGAACAAGCCCAACATGGGGGCACTCTTGATCACCGTGTAGATCCACGACAAACGATAATCCAGATCTCCCAGCACATCCCGTTGAAAACGTTCCACCAACATGGTGCGGAGGCGTTGCAGGCCCAGTCGGCGGTTGAGCACTGCCAGGCGGACGAGCTGCGGCAAGGCCCGGCCATCGTTCTCGCACTCGGCCATCGCGCGATCGAACTCCTGTCGCTGAAGCATCTCCTCGATGCGACTCAAGAACTCGTCCTGCGCGGATTCGGAGCGGAAGCGAGTCTGCCCAATCCTCCGGAGTACCATCACCACGCAAAATGCCCCCCACACGGCCACCAATGCCAGCGCTACATAATCCGCGTTGCCCAGGTAATAAGTAATGCTTGTCAGATCCAACTTCATGTTTTCGCTCGCCGGGTTTCTGCGGGTCTGAAATGACGCACTAACGATACGTCTGCTCCATCACATAAAAGGCGTAGCCGTTTCCTTGCGGCCGGATGCCGAAGCGGGTTCGGTACACCTGATCGGCCCTGGCGCCGGCGTGTGCCCGTTCCAGGGCCACCAATTGTGCTTCCAATTCTGGCGGAAGAAACTTGAGGATGATGTGGCGCCCCGTTTCCACGCCCGCCTTGGCCAGCAGTTGCCGATCGGCCTCTTGCAACTCGCCCTGACGCCAAGTCAAGTAGAATCGCTTCTCCGCTCCCGCCGGCCCCTCGCGGACCGCGGGGCTGGGTGCGGAAAGTTGAGAGGCATAGCGGACTCGATTTCCGGGCAACAACACGCCTAGCTCGATTTTGAAGAAATCGAGTTGGCGGGCATAGGTGTCCAGGGTGTTGCCTTTGTCGAACATCAGCTCCCACCGCCGGGGCGTACCCGAACCTCCCGTCCCACCTCCGCCGCGAACCGGATTCCCCTTGGGGCCACCCCGCTCTGAGGAGTTGGGATCCGAGATCAGGGGATTCTCCAGGTCCGCCAGTTTAGCCGCCACAATGTCGCTCACGGACGCCAGACTGTCTCGCAAGACAGGATCCTCCAATTCTTCTTCCTGGCCGGGATTCTCCGTCTCGATTTGCAGATCGTCGCCCAGCGGTGCCCCTCCAGTCCCCACCGGCTGGAGTTGAATGGGGACAGCCGCCTGGGTCCCGCGACTCCTTCCCGTCCACCAAATGACGATCAGTGCCACGACGCACAGCCCGATCACGACAAGCAGCGACAGAACGGCCCCCACGGCGCGGTCAAAAGCGGTGACGCGAAGCTGGTAGCCCGCGTCCTCCCATGGTCGCACGTTCAATTTCGATGCGTCGCCTGCCACCGGGCTTCACCTTCGTCCCACGCTTCCAGTGTTACTCAGTTTCGTTTTGGCCTTCCGGCTCATCATAACGATTCAGCGGGAACGCCCGGCCGCTACCGGAGCGTACTTCCCCGGGGCGGTCTCGCGTTTTGCTAATCGAACTCCGCGTCTGGTGCGATCGCGTGATACCACTGTTTCCACTCTCGGATGCGGATCTGCCGTTGCGTATCGGTAAAGCCAGGCGTCAACCCGCCGCCGGGTCGCCGCGTCAGGCGATTCAGGGCCCGGTCAGCCGCGATGACCACATCCGGATCGTCATCCCCCAGCGCGTCGATGAGAATCGGAGCCAAAGTCAAATCGTCACCATGTCCGATGGCCGTTAAAGCTGCCACCTTCGCTTCACGATTCTCCCCGCCCGCCAATCGCCGCAGGGCCTCGGCATTTTTGGCCACGAACAGTCGGGTTTCATCGCGCGGCCTGGCTTGCAGGGCATCTAGGGCCGCGGCGGCCGCCGCCGCATCCGGCGACTCCAGCACCGCCGTCAACTCCTCCACGGAAATGCGTAACGGCAGGGCCACCACTTGGCCGTCCTTGATCACGGCCGCGTCCGTGTCCTTGGGCAGCCCACGCCCCCCCACCAATACGCCCGCACCAAAATCCCGCACCCGTTCCACGCTTTGTTGGGTTGATCGCGTCAGGAACAGAATCCCAAAGGCTGTATCGCACACGGGCCCGCACTGATGATTCCAGCTACCATCGTTGGCCTGGGTTTTCAGCAGATATTCCACGCCCAGATCGTACCACGGGATGCGATCCTCCGCGTGCCCCTCCACCAACTGCCGGAACGTGAAATACCGCTCCAGGGAATAGACATAGTAATAGTTGTACATTCCCGAGGGCATTTGAAAGTTCTGCTCGACGTAGGCATTGCCGCGTTGGATCGTCGCCCGCAGAGATGCCTCTGGAATCGATAGTCGCAACCTTCCCGCCGATCGCTCTTGCTCGATGCGTTTCAAGGCGGGCGGCAAGGTCTGATCCTCCTCGGGCGAAATTCGTCGCATTTCCAGCAGCGAGGCGAGCACATACACGCTGGCCATGCCCGCCACTCCCATCCCGATCCGCACGCCGGACTGCGGGACCAGTTGCCCCCCCGGGCCGACATTTCCCTGATAGGCGTAACCACCTCCGGGGTCCTGCGTGTGAACCAGCCAGGACGCCACTTTGTTCAACACCTCGCCAGGGACCGGAATCCCCGCCTGAATGGCCTCCCAGCAACCGAGCACGGCATACTGGGTCATCGACGTGTCTCCTGTCGCCTCGTGCGTACTCCCCGGCGGATACCCCCAACCGCCATGCGGCTTTTGCCGCAGCACCAGGTAACCCAGAATCGCCTGAATGTCCTCCCGATACCGGACGGGATCGTACGAGCAGAGAAAAATCAGCGACAAACCAGTGCTGTAGATATCCCACGTCCCAACGGAAAAATCCTGCGGACGTCGCGAGGGCGGAATGCGGCTCCGAATCTCATTCGCGGCCCGCAGCAAAAGCGGTTCCTCGGAAGAGCGATGGCTCTTCAGTGCTGCCAACCCGATCAAGGCCCAGGCCCCGGTTCGCGACTCGCCGCTGGCATTGACCGCGGTTTGCAGGTACGCCCAAGCGCGCTCCACGGCCTGGTTGACCTCCGGCGACTCAGGAGTCCATCGATCCGCAACAGCCGCGGTTGCAACAAAAAAAAGCGTTGCGACAAACGCCGCCGCGCTCAGCAATCGCCACCCACGTCGAGGGCAAAAGGAGGCATCGACCATCGCCGCGCGCCCGAACATGCGAAATGCGGACGCGGCAAACTGCGCAAAATGTGATGCTGCTTGCCGTGCCATTTCACCGCTCCAATACGAGAAAAGCAGAACAGAGACGGCAGAGGACCTCCGTACGTCACCTGCACGCATGTCGTACCACTCGAACGCAAAATGAATCTCTGCGTATTCGGCGGCACTTCCCCGGCAGCCTTCTCGCATTGTAGTGCGTGCCGCGATTTTTCACCACATCAAGGTTTGCGTCGGGAACAAAGTAGCGGCGTCTTTCACAGGGGTTCACCTCACTTCAAAACCGCTCGCCCTCTCGTCCTCCCCCTCCTACCTTCCCCCTTCTGCCCCCGCCCTCTTGTCCTCCCTCCTCCCCTCATTTCGAGCGAAATGAGCAATCCTGCGAAGCGAGACATCCTGCGAAGTCTTTTA
>DYLS01000228.1 GCA_020721965.1 Blastopirellula marina
TCGAAACTGCAAGCCGCGCCTTCGATCAGGCCGGTACACGCCTCGATCGCTCCTTTTGGTGGATTACCCTGCCCCGGGTTTTGTCCTCCCCCCCGGTCCTGACCGCCCTTCTCGGCTTTCAGTGTTTCGCCGGGATGCAAGGTCAGCCCGGCCAGCCGGGGGTCATCGGCATTGACCTGGGTCACACGAAATACACTCCCGCCGTAAGCATACCGCCAGACAACTTCTCCCTCCGGTGTGACCTCGAAGAAAACGCCATTCGTACCGCTGCAAACCAGGGTGTTACCATCCTCCAGCCGCTGCGCCCCGGAGATGTGATCGGCAAAAAAGTCGGTGGGGTTTTCCGCTGTGTAACTCCACAGCGGGGTTTCGGGGCCGTAGGCCGCGCCCGCTGCCAGGGTGTACGCGCCGTCGGCGTTGAGGGGCGGAGCAATTTCATCCACCGATGAGTAGGGCCGCGTCCGCTTATCGCCGTTGTTGAAGATCAGGATATTCCCCTCGCCGGGGTATCCCTCGGGAATCCACTGGGCGTCGTGTTGGGCGAAGAACTGCTGATCGGCAGAATCCCCGGCCCCGTAAGCGCGCGGGTTGCCCCAGCGGTAAAGCAGGTTGCCTGCCGGCCCGGCGGCTTCCCCGGTGGTTGTGTTGTGGTTGATGATCCAAATCTCGCTGAAATTATGCACGCTGAGTACGATCTGATCAAGTTCGGCGTTGTAATCTATGGAATTGATATGCGTCCAGTCGGCGCCGTCTTGAGGGCGAGCGAAATTGATGTCGATCAACCCGGGGTGTTCGGCCACCACGCCGTAGTTTTCTTTCGTTGAATCGTATTTCTGCACCAGATGATCCCAAACATGCCATTCCCAGACGATCTCTTTGGATGCAGGATCCACCTCGATCACATGATCCGGCCAGAGTTCGCCGTCTTTCAACAGGCCCGGATCGCGTCCGGCGGCGATGGCCTCGGACTGGGTCTTGCGTTCCCAGGCAATCATCAGGATATTGCCGTTCGGCAGTCGCTCGATATCGTGGTGCTGCTGGACGTTTTCATCGGCGTAGCGGTATTCCCAGACGACAGAACTGTCCGGCGCGATCTGCTGCACGATTCCACCCGCGCCCCCGGAATCGAAGCGCCCATCTCGTACCGTGCCGGTGCGCAACAGGTCGCCATTTTCCAGCAAATAAACCGAATTGCCGGGGGTGTAATCGCTCTCCCAGGTATAGACGTCCCTGCCCTGACCGTTCATCAAGTATGTGTCTGTCGAGCCGATGGGAGCGAACAGGTACAGCGGCTCACCTGAAGCGGGCTGCGAAACGGCGGGCGGCTCGGCCATAGTCTTTGTGGGGACAACGGCGGGAGCGGCCTCGACGGTCGTCTGATCAGCGACCCCGGATACGAGCGAGCAAGCCAGCGAGGCAGCCAACAGCAAAGTTAATAGCAGCAACAAGCAGCGTTTCATAATTTTTTCCTTTCTGCGCCGCGGCGTTTTTGGGCGCGCCCTGCCCCGATTACGCCGAAGACCGCGCCGCCAATTGCCACAGACGGGATCCAAAGCTGAGATGGAAAGGGGATGCCCATGGCTATCAGCGCGAGCAAATCCGGGATGTCGTTGTAGCCGCCGAAGATGTCGAGAAGCGTTTCCATGCTGAGGAAGCGGATGTCCATGATTGGGTAGATGCCAAGCAGCCCGCCGATAAATCCGGCGGCAGCTCCGATTATTTTGGTTTTTTTCGCAAGCATTTGTTACTCCTCCCAGGGGCAGGCGGTCGGGGCAAGGACATTCGCCGCTTCCTGTCCCATGCACAGAAATTCAATGGACACTGTCACGTGGTCGCGGTTCTCCGGGCTGGGGTTAACGTCCGTTGTAACTTCGAAGCGATACGTGCCGGGCGCGCTGTGGAAGGTCTCGTTCATCTGGAACGAAAGGTTGGACGGATCGCGCAGCATGGCCGCCGCCCAGCCGTAGCGCAGGGATTCCGTTTCCCAATCGAACCCGGCCTGGCCGCAACTGCCCCACACATGTTCCACCGGGTTGGCGGAAAAAATCAACTCGGTCACGCCCTCCTCGCGCGCGCCCATCACCTCGAAGTCGAAGTCCTGTCCTTCGATGCTGGCGGAACATTCGGGGTTGGTGGTCTTCGGGTCGACGCTGATTTCGAGATACCTCCCATCGAATGGCGAGTACGATTCGAGGGGGACGCCGTATTTCGCGGCGACGCTCTGGTCGCTGGTGATGACCCAGCGATCCTGGCCGTCGGGGACGATCAGCACGGGCGCGGAGGCCGAGGCTTTAGCGTGCAGTCCCCACCAATATTTGATGTCCATCGTGCAATCCGAGGAATACCAGGGTTCAACGCCGCAATCGCCGATGCCTGGCGTGCGGTCGAGTTGGACTTCGACGGTTACCACCCCGGTCATCACCTCAGACGCGTCGCCCGACGGTTTGGGCTGTTTGTTCTCGGCGGGCTCATCCGTCTGGACAGCCGCCGCCGAACAATCCTGGGGACAGGTTTGCAAATTCTCCGGCCCGTCGCAAACCGAGTCGCCGCAGCGATTTTCGGAGACGGGCGCGGCGGTCGGCTGTCCGCCATTCGAGCCGCTGAACGAGCAGGCCAGGCTGAGGATGAGAAGGACGGTCAACGTAATGAGCAAAGTGTTGCGTTTCATGATGTTCTCCTGCTGGGTGAATCATGGATTTCGGATTTACGCCTGAGCGGTGATTGGCCTGCCCCCATTTTATCTAGGAGCCGCGCCAGGGTTGGCGGCTTCCCATGCGGCGAAGGTATCCGCCATCTGGGAGAAAGTCGCCCACTGCACCTGTCCCGAAGCGACCAGCGGATCAACGACCTCGGCTAGGAATTTTTCGATGACATCAAACGGGTGTTGCGGGTCGCCGCGAAATTCGCCGGGGTGAATCGTGAAGTGGAAGACGTTCACCTTGCCGGGTTCGGCGGCTGAAAGAGATGCGTA
>DYLS01000229.1 GCA_020721965.1 Blastopirellula marina
AATTTCCCAAATGTTTGTTCCCTGCTTCCATCGCCAGCTTGCCACGGCTTGGCGGGGCTGGCTGCGGAAGTGCTTGAACTGCTTCCGTCTCCCTTTCGTGCAGTCTCCCTTTTGCCCAGTCTCCCTTTCAGCCATGACTACCCGCAGCAAGAATGGCCTCGGCTGGATAGCCTTGGTTGTGCCCTGGATTTTCGCAATGTGCTTGCCGGGGACCGCGTTTTGCCAACTCATCGTGGCCCATCGGGGCGCCTCGCACGATGCCCCCGAGAACACGCTGGCCGCCTTCCGCTTGGCCTGGCAGCAGGGCGCCGACGCCATTGAGGGCGACTTCTATCTGACGCCTGACGGCCGGATCGCCTGCATCCACGACGCCGACACGAATCGCGTCACCGCGAAAGCCGTGACCTGGAAGGTCGCCGAGACCGATTGGGACCGCCTTCGGACGTTGGATGTGGGCCGCTGGAAAGGCGACGCCTTCGCCAGGGAAAAAATTCCTTCGCTGGAAGAAGTGCTCGCGGTGGTTCCGCCGGGGAAGAAGTTTTACCTCGAAATCAAAGGTGGGCCAGGCTGGGTGGAACCCATCGCCCGTGTCCTGAACGCCGGTCCTCTCAAGCCGGAACAGATCGTCATCATCGCCTTCAATTCGGAAACGGTGGCCCGGGTCCGGAAAACGTTGCCCAATATCAAGACCTTTTGGCTCGTCGATTACAAGAAGGACGACGCAACGGGGACCTGGAGTCCGACGCTGGATGAAATCCTGGCCACGTTGAACCGAATCGGTGCCCACGGCTTGAGTACGCAAGCGAATCCGGAAGTCGTGGACCAGGCCTTCGTAAAGCGGCTGCGCTCTGCCGGATACGAATTTCACGTCTGGACCATCGACGAGCCGAACTTGGTCCGGCGGTTTCGCGATCTCGGCGCGGCTTCCATCACCACGAACCAACCCGGCTTCCTGCGCGAAGTTCTGGAAAGGGTCAGCGAGTAATCGCCGTCACGGCGGCTCAATCCAATTCCATCATATCGGAATAGTTGGGGACGCTGACGCGCCAGCCGAGGCGTGTGCGGAGCAACTCTGCGAAGTTCAGGGATGAGCTTTCCTCGCCGTGGGTGATGAAAACCGATCGCGGAGGGGAAGCCGCCGTCTCCAGCCATGCCAAGAGTCCGCCGCGGTCGGCGTGCCCCGACAGCCCGTGCAGTTGCTCGATCTTGGCCCGCGTCGGCCATTCCTTGCCGTGAATCCGCACGTAAGGATTCTTTTCGACGATTTGGCGTCCCAGAGTCCCCCGGGCTTGGTAGCCCACGAAAAGAATCGTCGATTCGGGGCGGACGATGTTGTTGCGCAGGTGGAACTTGATCCTCCCCGCCGTGCACATCCCCGAAGTGGCCATGATGACGCAGGGCACGTGGAAGGTGTTGATTTGCTTGGACTCCTCCACGGAGCCGACCAGCCGCAGGTTCGGAAAATCGAAGGGCGAGGAATGCGACTCCACCATTTGCCGCGTCTCCTCGTCGTAGCACTCTTGGTGGCGGCGGAAGACCTCCGTGACGCGAACAGCCATCGGGCTGTCCAGGAAGATGGGGAACGGGCTGAGTTTGCCACTGCGGTAGAGACGGCTGAAATGGTAGAGCAGGTCCTGGGCCCGTTCCACGGCAAAGACGGGGATGACGACGTTGCCCCCTCGCGCCGACGTGTGCCGCACAATGTTGGCCAGGGTTTCCTCCAGGTCTCCGTTTTCCGCGTGATCGCGGTCGCCGTAGGTGGACTCCACCACCAGGTAGTCGATCGCGCCGTCAATGCCCTCCGGGTCGCGGAGGATCGGCCGCTCGTGCTGTCCCAGGTCGCCCGAGAACACCAGCCTGCGGCGTTTCCCGTTCTCCCGCAAGTCCATCGTCAAGGTTGCGGAACCGAGAATGTGGCCCGCATCACGAAACCGAAATGAGATATCCGCCAGATCGATGGTCTGATGGTACTCGACCGGCCGGAAGTAAGGCAGGATTTCCTCTACGTCGTCAACGTCGTAGAGAGGAATCTCGGGATGCTTGCCGGTGCGCCCTTCCTTTTTGTGTCGCCGGCGCTTGTAGGCCGCGTCTTCCATCTGGATGTGCGCCGAGTCCCGCAGGATGATCTCCGCCAAGTCGACCGTCGCGGAGGTGGCGAAGACTCTCCCGTGGAATCCTTCCCTGGCCAGCTTGGGCAGCAACCCGCAGTGGTCGAGATGCGCATGGGTCAGGATCACGGCGTCCAACTCTCGGGCCGGCACAGGTAGCGGTCCCCAATTGCGGTCGAGATATGGCCGTTCCTGAAACATCCCGCAATCCACGAGCACCCGGCTACGGCCGGACTGCACCAAGTACTGCGATCCTGTTACCTGACGATTGGCCCCAAGGAATTGAATTTTCACGGGATGTCCTTTTGCGTGCTGTAACCCGTCCGCGCCTCTTGCAGGTTGTCGTGGGTCAGAGTCGGATATCGAGGTTCCGTCTATTTTATCCGGACGGGCCTTACCGTGTGCTGGGCTGCCACCCGACCCCCCCCAGCGATGCCGGGGCCGCTCGTCTCGAAGCGGCGTGACGGCCTGAGCCTAGCGCTAATGCCTCCGCCTCGCCCTAACGCCTAAGGCTCGCGATCATGCCTCAGCCTAGCGCTAACCCCCGAGTACCGTTTGAGTAGCCGTCTCAGTTCGCATAACTACTGCTTGGCAAAAGGTTTTCGTCAGGGACGGTGAATGCCGGTGTTCGGGGGACGCGCGGCGTGAGAAAACTCCGCCGAGGAGCGCCCCCCAGCGCGTTCCCGTGATTACACAGGCTCCTTGATTGAACGGCCTACCAAGAAATCATACAATGCACGGAGCCACGGATGGCTTCGTATGCGGGTGACCGTTCACGGGGTCCTTACCTATTGTCGTGGCCACCGGGACCCCACAG
>DYLS01000082.1 GCA_020721965.1 Blastopirellula marina
ATCCCGACGCCGCAACCGATTCCATGCGATTCTGAAAAAGAAGTTCGGGTTAGGGTGCGTCCGGCGGCGGGATGTCACGGCGCGGCGTTGGGGATGGTCATGTCCTGGAACTCGGCCTTTTCACCCAACAGGTGCGCGGCGAAAAAGTCGCGTGTCTGTTTCAGCACGGTAATCATAGCGGCCTTGCCAAAGCCGACGTGTCCGCCGTCCTGAATCGTAATCAGCGCGACCGGCACGCCCACCTTGCGCAAGGCATCGCGGAACTCCACGGCTTGAGGGTACGGCACTAGTGGGTCCTCTGTACCGTGGAGGAGCAGGCAGGGCGCGTCGTCCGGCGTGACGAAGTTGACGGGCGAGGCCTGCCGGGCCTTGGCCTTGTCGTCAGGAATGGCGCTGCCCAGCAGAAGCGCCTCTGGGGATGCGTCCGAATTATGTTTGATCTGGCTGGGAAAGTCGCCGATCGTGAGGAAATCGGTCGGGCCAGCGAGGTCCACCACGCAGGTAACGCGGCTGCTTTGATCGAGGTATTTGCCCAGGTCGCCCTCCAATTCCTTCACGTCGCCGGACGTGCCCAGCATGGCCACGAGGTGGCCGCCTGCCGAAACCCCAATCACGCCCATGCGATTGGGGTCGAGGCCGTATTGGTGGGCATTACCGCGGAGCCATCGGAGGGCGGCCTTGCAGTCATGGATTTGGGCCGGCCAGATCGCGTCTTGGCTCAAACGGTATCCGATGCTAGCGACCGCATATTTGCCGGAGGCCACGAACGGCGACAAGAAGCCGATCAACTCTCGTTTATGGCCGCCCATCCAGGCCCCGCCATGCACGCCCACGATGACCGGCAACGGTTTGTCCGCGGACCGCTCCTTCGGCAACAGCAGGTCCAGGCGTTGGCGAGGATGCTCGGTTTCGGCGTAGGGAAGATCCCAATGGGCCTCCACGGAATCGGGGACGCTCGGCGGGGGAGGCTCCGCGTCCGACCACGAAACCGGCCCGAACACCGCTACCCACCCCAGAACGCTAATTCCGACCATCCCAACGATAGCCGGGCCGCGGCTCAGCAGACGCATGGCAAAAAATCCTCCTTTCATGCTTTCACGGGAACCGAAAAGGGCGATCGGCCGGGCCCCTCGCCCGCCGGCTGCCCAGCGGAGGGGACGAATCATCCACCACGGTGACCGCGATACCCCTCTCCCTTGGTCGGCGTGGGGCCTCCGCACATTGTGGCGCGGCACCAGCCCCCGCCGGCATCCAAGGCTTGTGATCTTGAACTCTTGAAGCGTCGTTCTTTTCAAGCGGATAGCAGGCCACGGGCCAAAAGTACCCGGCCTGCCGCATAGCTGGCAGAGATTATGCCGTGGCCCGGGCAAAACACCCATTGGCAAAGTCCCAATCAACGTGGGCCCAATAGCCTTCGACATACTTTGCCCGCTCGTTGCGATAGTCGATGTAGTAGGCGTGTTCCCAGACGTCGATTGTCAGAATTGGTTCCAGGCCGTGTTTCAGGGAAGTATCGGCATTGCTGAGAGCCAGGACCTGGAGCTTGCCCTGCTTGTCGGCAGCCAACCACGCCCAACCGGAGCCGAAGAGTTTTACGGCGGCATCGGACATGGCCGCACGAAGTTTCGCGAGACCGCCGAAGTCGCGTTCGATGGCCGCGGCCAAGGCGCCCCCCAGCGCACTGCCCTGCGGCTTCAGGCAATCCCAATAAAAGCTGTGATTCCAGGCTTGGGCCGCATTGTTGAACAGCGGACCAGCCGGCGCCTGGACGATCAGGTCGCGGAGCGCCATGTCGGCCTCCGGTTTACCCTCCACGAGGGCATTCAGGTTCTTGAAGTACCCAGTATGATGCTTGCCGTAGTGGAACCGGACTTGTTCCTCGGAAAGAAACGGTGCCAAGGCATCCATGGCATACGGAAGCGGAGGTTGTACGAACGCCATCTTTGTTTCTCCTTTCCCGGAAACGGAATACTCTCGTGCGCCGGGTGTCTTCGGGCCCAACACCATCCCCGTCCCCACGACCGCCGAGCCTAGTAGGAAGTCACGACGCCGCATCACGGACCCTCCCTTAAAAGTGCCGACCGACCGGTTGGAGCACCGCCCAACGCGTCTGTCTCCCGACCGTCCCTCGCGACGCCTTGAGTATAGTTTTGCGAATAACCCATTACCACAGGTAGCGATCCGCAGCGCTGGGCGAGACGGATCTGCGATGGATCGCGGCGGTCCGCTGATCGAATCGGCAACGCGGATGGACGCGGGATCGCACGAGCCTCGGGCGTCAGCCCGAGGTGGAGAAAGCACCAATACGTGATGGTTTTAGAGAGTGTTTCCCAGCACCCCACCACCAGCTTACGCTGGTGGTTCGTGGGTGTCTTCGTTTTCCACCGCCAGCTTACGCCGGTGGCTCACGGCTTACGCTGGTTTACACTGATGGCCGGGGAATGGTTACAGCAAAAAGACACCCACCGGCAGGTGCCAGTGGGTGTCCCTGAGTTCAAACCATGCTGGCCGCGTCTTGGTCGGCCGGGCGATCAAGGCAACCCGGGTGTCGGGCAAGCCGTCATCTGGTGATCAGAACCAGCCCAGGGCAGCCAGGCTATAGCGGACCGCCAGACCCGCCACCACCACGCTCACCATGCTCATGAGCTTGATGAGGATGTTGAGGCTGGGACCGCTGGTGTCCTTGAAGGGGTCGCCCACGGTATCGCCCACCACGGCGGCCTTATGGGCATCGGTCCCCTTGCCGCCGAAGGCGCCGCGTTCGATGTGCTTCTTGGCGTTATCCCAGCTACCCCCGGCGTTGGCCATGAACACGGCGATGCAGAAGCCGGAGGCCAGGGCGCCCATCAAAAGCCCCATCACACCAGCCACGCCCAACAGCAGGGCCACAATGACCGGGGCGGCCAAGCCCAGCACGGACGGCACGACCATCTCGCGTTGGGCGGCTTGGGTACTGATCCGCACGGGGCCGGCATAGTCGGGCTTGTCGGTGCCCTGCATGATCCCCGGCTTCTCGCGGAACTGCCGCCGAACCTCCTCCACCATACGATAGGCCGCGCGGCCCACCGCCTTCATCGTCAACGCGCTGAACAGGAAGGCCGCCATCGCGCCGACCAGCACGCCCACCAGCACCTTGGGATTCATGAGGTGGGCCTCATAATAGTTGGCGAAGTCGGGCATCGTAGCGCGGTCCACGCGAATCAAGGGAGATTTGGTCTTGGTGAATTGCAGTCGTTGCCGCTCCATACCCTTGATCTGGTCCTTGAATGTTTCGAGAATTCCCTCGGGTATGCGCTGGGGACCTCGCGAGGCGTCGATCTTCTTCCAGTCGTCGGCGATGCTGGGATCGGCCACCGTGGCCGGGAAGATCAGGTAGCCGTAGATCTGGCGATTTCCAGCGCTGTCCTTGTCCGCGACTTCGCCCACAAAACGATCGGAGAGCTTGTACAGGCCCGGCTCAGCGGAAACCAGGGCCGAGTGCGCCCAGCGATCGAAGCCGACGCGGACCTCTTCCACGTAAGCGGCCAAGAGGGCCAGGGCCGTCAGCGCGGCGGAGCCGATGGCAAAGCCCTTGCCGGTTGCCGCCGTGGTGTTGCCCAAGCTGTCGAGGGCGTCGGTGCGCTGCCGCACTTCGGGCGGGAGGTGCGACATCTCGGCGTTGCCGCCCGCGTTGTCGGCAATCGGTCCGTAGGCGTCGGTAGCCAGCGTGATGCCCAACGTGCTGAGCATGCCCACCGCGGCGATCCCCACCCCGTACAGGCCCATCGCGAACCAGGTCACGTCACTGAAGTGCCCCTGAGCGGCGAAACCGAAGGCCATCAAGGTGGCCACGCCCACTACGATCACCGGGAACCAGGTGCTCTTCATGCCGTCGGCGACACCGCCGATGATGACCGTAGCGGGGCCGGTGAGGGCCTGCTCGGCCAACTTCTTGGTCGGCGTGTATTCATCGCTCGTGGCGTATTCGGTCCATTTCCCGATCAACCAGCCGGCGAGCAAACCGGTGATCACGCTGAGCGAGACCGTCCAGAACGCCGGCATCAGCCAGTAGGTGAAAATGAAGGTCACCACCACGATGGCCGCGGTGGACAAGTTGATTCCGCGGGCCAAGGCCTTCAGCAAGGTCCGCTGCGTGGCGTCCTCATCGGACCTCACGGCGAAGATGCCGAGGATGGAAAGGAGGATACCCACGCCTGCCAAGACGATCGGCAGGAACATCGCACTGAGCTGGTAATTGAGCTTCGCGGTTTCGAGCGAGATACTTCCGCTGGTAACCTCTTTCAGGACCGAGGCTGGCAGAAGCTCGCCGGTGGCGAAGGCGGCCACACCCAGGGCGGCCGTGGCCAGGATCGAACCGCAATACGATTCGTAGAGGTCGGCGCCCATGCCCGCCACGTCGCCCACGTTATCGCCCACGTTGTCGGCGATCACGGCGGGGTTGCGGGGATCATCCTCGGGGATGCCAGCCTCGACCTTACCGACCAGGTCGGCACCGACGTCGGCGGCCTTGGTGAAGATACCGCCGCCGACACGGGCGAACAACGCCTGGCTGCTGGCCCCCATGCCGAAGCAGAGCATGGTCACCGTGATCTGCTCCAGCGACATCTGATAGCCCAGCCAGTAGATCACCCAGTACAAAATCGCAAACCAGAGGCAGATATCCAGGAGGCCGAGGCCGACCACGGTCAGGCCCATCACCGCACCGCTGCGGAAGGCCACGCGAAGGCCGTCGTTCAGCGACTTTCGGCAACCCTGGGCGGTACGGCTGCTGGCCCAGGTGGCCGTCTTCATGCCGAACCAGCCCGCCAACCCCGAGAAGAAACCGCCGGTGAGGAACGCGAACGGCACCCAGGAGCTTTGGACATGCAGTCCAAACGCGGCGATCGCCAAGAGGATGAAGATCACCACGAAGAACATCGCCACGATCTTGTATTGCTGATACAAGTAGGCGTTGGCGCCCTCGCGGACGTAGCCGGCGATCTCCTCCATCCGCGAATCGCCTTTTTCGGAGGCCATCATCTCTTGGAAGAACCGCCAGGCGAAGAACAAGCCCGCCACGGCGCCTGCCATACCGATGACCCAGGGGAAGAAAATCCACCAACTCGACCCCGTCGTAGCGGCAGCGCTGGCGGCGGCCTCCTCCGCGGAGGCCAGGCCTGCCGCGCCGCAGGTCGATGCCAAAAGCGCCACGGCTGCGGGCCAGCCAAGGCCGCGGCGAAACCACGCACTCCATTTTCCGGTTGTCATAGGGACCCTCACTCTGTCTTTTTTGAAGCCTCACTCCCTCACGGTACTCGAAAACCAACGGTCTCAACGTGTGCCCGTCGGAAACCGATCCAGCATCTCCCATCACCCCCCCGCAAACGGAAAAGCCTCCCGGCTCCCGAATCCAGGACCTCCCCCGCGCGCCCAATACCCTCGCCCTGCCATCGTGCAATCGGCTTCCGAAACCGATTCCCGTCCTCGGCGATCTCCGTCGTGCATGACCAGTTCGTTGATGGGATCAGTGGTTCCAACGGGGTGCCGGGCGGAGATCGGCCGACTCAAGACGGTTGACAGGTTGTCGGGAAGACGCCCTTGGGCGAGGTAAAGGCACACGGCAAACAAAACCAGCAGTTTAGCGGAAGGACTCGAACCGTGTCAATAATAGCTTGCGCCATCTGTGTTGGACGCCAGACCTGTTAAATTGCCGTCTTTTACCCAAATTTTCACAGCGACTCCGAAGCTACAATCCAAAAAAACGACGAACCGCAAAACTCGTACTTTCCCCCGACGATCGGTCAGTCCGAAAAGGGGAGAGGTGGAGCCTCGCCCCCCACCTCAGGGTGGAATCGCTTCGGGAACTTCCCTGGATCAGAGGTCGTCTAAGGAGTGGAGGGGGAATCCCGGCGCGTCCCAACTTTGCCAAAATTGCTCGCAGGGCCAGATTTTGTTTTGCGTTTCCTGGTTTTCCGATTACGCTGGATAATAGGTTCTACGAATATCGAAGGTTTTGCGAATGCGATGACCCGTGTCCGCGCGGTGCGCGATCAGTGGAGGGAATCCAGCATGTCTCGTTCGGTATTGCGGATCGTTTGTCTGGTCGGGGCCTTTCTCTTCGGCGTCTTCATTTCGTGGTTTGCGGGCCTGGATCAGGCCCCAGGGGCCGAGCCGAAGAAGACCGTGCCCCCCGCCGAAAACGTGGATCTGTTTGCGGCCATCGAGCAAGGAATAGTAGAGGTCAAGTTGATTGCCAAGGACTCTACCGAGTGCAACGTCCGCGTCAAGAACAAGACGGACAAGCCGCTCAGCGTCCGATTGCCTGAGGCCTTCGCGGGCGTGCCGGTTTTGGCTCAATTCGGCGGAGTAGGAGCCGTGGGGGGCGGTGTTGGTGGCGGCATGGGCGGTTACGGCGGTGGCGGCTACGGCGGCGGTCTCGGCGGAGGTGCCCAGGGCTTTGGCGGAGGATTCGGCGGTGGCGGAATGGGTGGCTACGGCGGTGGCGGCCTCGGCGGCGGCGGTCTCGGCGGCGGCTTTTTCAACGTCCCCCCCGAAGTCGTCGTCCAGGCCAAGATTCCCATCGTTTGCCTCGATCATGGCAAGCCGGATCCGAATGCCCATATCCAATACGAAATCCGGCCCCTGGAAGATTACGCGAAGAAGCCCGACGAGGTCCGCGAAGTCCTCAAACTGATGGCCAACGGAAAAATCCCGCAGCGTGTTGCCCAGATCGCGGCCTGGCATTACAACAATGGCATGAGCTTCGAGGAACTGGCGGCCAAGACGCTTCGCTCGGCGATCGGTTTGCGGCGTCCGTACTTTTCGCCCGCCGAAATCCAGGCCGCCTTGCAGGTCGTCAGTTTCACGAACCAGGTGGTGATGAACAACAAGGCCAAGGAACAGCAGCCGGCTGAGGTCTCTCCCGGCGAAACAGCGACGTCCTATAACCCATGATCCCGCCGGGGAACGCGGCAGACCTTTCGTGTCCGCGGCGTCCCTCCGTAGCATGGCCTTCCGAACTCGGGGACGCATCCACATGCGTCCCCTCGTCTTGCGCCGCGGAACCGTCCCCCGCATCCAGGCCCTTTTCTCAGATCGGAGTCTGCCGCCAGGTGCCGGCGTACTGACTTCTGCAGGGCGCGCCTCGCATCACGCCGTTTTTCAAGTCGGAGTCTACCGCCAGGCTGAACTCCAGACGGCCGCGGTCCGTAGCTCCCCCCGCCCTCGCAACTCGATTTCGTATATCCGTGGTCCTCGCTCGCAACTCGATTTCGTATGTCCGATGCCCCCGCCCGCGCAACGCGATCCGGTATGCTAGACTTTCTGGTTGACCTGGGTTTAGATTCGGGGGTTTAGTTTCGGGGATTTAGTCCTACAGCGTCAAGTCCGTGTGCCTGCATGATGCGCCCACCATACGTTCCAATGCGTGGTTTCCCATCACCACAAGATGTTGAGAACAACCCAGCGCTGTAGTGTTCATGCAATCAGGCAGACTTTGCGACATAGTACCAAATTGCGACATAGTACCAAATTGGAGCGTGCCATGAGTTTTCAAGACTTGGAAGCCAAGATTCGCGAGAAGAGGGCGATTGTCGGCGTCATCGGGTTGGGCTACGTGGGTTTACCGCTGATCCGCGCGTTCATCAAGGCCGGATATGCGACCTTGGGATTCGACATCGATCCGGTCAAAATCCAGCGATTGAAGGCCGGGCAAAGCTACATCGGACACATCCCGTCGCAGTGGATCGCGGAGTGGCTGGCGTCCGGCAAGTTCCAGGCCACCCACGATATGGGCCGACTGTGCGAGCCGGATGCCATCCTGATCTGCGTGCCCACGCCGCTCAACGAAAGCCGCGATCCGGACTTGCAGTATATCGAGCAGACCACCATCGCCATCAGCAAGGCGCTGCGGCGCGATCAACTCGTCGTTTTGGAGAGCACGACCTACCCCGGCACGACCCGCGAAGTCATGTTGCCCGTCCTCGAAGGGACCGGCCTGAAGGTGGGTAAGGACTTTTTCCTGGCCTTCAGCCCGGAGCGTGAGGACCCCGGCAACCCCGATTTCTCGGCCGAGCGGATTCCCAAGGTGGTGGGCGGAATCGAACCCCAAAGCACGCGATTGGCGACGGCGCTTTACGGCAACGCCGTGGTGAAAGTGGTGGAAGTGACGAGTGCCGAGGTCGCCGAGGCCTGCAAAATCCTGGAGAACACCTACCGCGCCGTCAATATCGCCATGATCAACGAGCTGAAGGTGCTTTTTCAGCGTTTGGGGATCGACGTGTGGGAAGTCGTCGAGGCCGCCAAGACCAAGCCGTTTGGTTTCCAGCCCTTCTATCCGGGTCCGGGATTGGGCGGCCACTGCATCCCCATCGATCCCTTTTACCTCAGTTGGTTGGCCCGGCGGCAAGGCATGCCGACCCGCTTCATCGAGTTGGCTGGCGAAGTCAACACCTCTATGCCCGAGTACGTCGTTCAGCGCCTCGCCGAGGCCCTCAACGAGCACCGCAAGCCCATCAAGGGGAGCAAGATTTGCGTCTTGGGCGTGGCGTACAAGAAGGACGTGGACGACCCGCGGGAAAGCCCCTCCTTCGAACTTTTGCAACGGCTCTTGGCGAAGGGGGCGGAAGTCAGCTACAACGATCCGCACATTCCCACGCTCCCCAAGATGCGGCACTACCGCGTTCCGGCCATGACCAGCCAGGAGTTGACGCCGGAGTTCCTCGCCGCCCAAGATTGCGTTTTGATCGCTACCGATCACTCGGCCTACGACTACGATTTCATTGTCCGGCACGCGCCCCTGATCGTGGATACCCGCAATGCCACAAAACGCGTCCAATCGCACCGTGAGAAGATTTGGAAGGCATAGGCGGGACGGACTGGGCCGGGGCGCGCCGCCGCGATCCTGCTGGGGCACGGCTCCAGCGGCCGCGACGCCGCTGAGACCGCATCCGGCTACGAGCCGCCGCACGGATGAGAGAGGGACGGAATGGCAAAGCGTTATTTGGTGACAGGTTGTGCGGGCTTCATCGCGGCCCGGGTGTGCGAACTGCTGCTCGACGCGGGCCACACCGTCGTCGGCTGGGATGAACTCAACGACGCCTACGATCCCACCGTGAAGGAATGGCGGCTGGCCCGCCTCCGGCAGCGGGAGGGCTTCTCGTTCCTGCAAATCGACATCTCGCAGAGCGACGCCGTGCGAGAATGGTTTGCCCGCGGCACTCCCGGCGCAGCGCCGCCACAGGATCGCCCGCCCTACGACGCCGTGATCAACCTGGCGGCCCGGGCGGGGGTCCGCACCAGCGTCCTCCGGCCCGACCTCTATTATCAAGCCAATTGCCTGGGCACGCTGGTCTTGCTGGAAAACTGCAAAAGCGCGGGCGTGAAAAAATTCGTGTTGGCCTCCACCTCCAGCCTCTACGGGGCCCATAACCCTGTCCCCTACCGCGAAGACGCCGACACGAACCGGCCGCTCTCTCCGTACGCGGCATCGAAAAAGGGGGCGGAAGCGCTGGCCTACACCTATCACTACCTGCACGGGCTAGACGTTACCGTCTTTCGCTACTTTACGGTGTACGGACCGGCGGGACGGCCGGACATGAGCGTCTTTCGCTTTGTCCGGCAGATCAGCGAGGGAGAACCGATCACCGTTTTCGGCGACGGATCGCAAAGCCGCGACTTCACCTACGTGGACGACATCGCCCGGGGCACGGTGGCCGGGCTGGCCGACCTGGGATACGAGATCATCAACCTGGGCGGGGATCGATCCGTACCGCTGTCCTTCGTGATCGAGGAGATTTCACGGCAGTGCGGCCGCCCCGCCACGATCCAGTATCGACCGGCTCACCCTGCCGACGTGCACACCACCTGGGCGGACGTATCGAAGGCGCGGGCCATGCTGGGTTGGACCCCCACCGTCCCGATCGAGGAAGGCATTCGCCGTTGTATCGATTGGTATCGCGAAAACCGGCAAATCATGCGGCATGTGCGGTTGTAGCCAGGCCCTCGCTGTGGTGCACTCGCAAGCGCTAATACAACGTATCTACCCGGCTGGGGGCGTGCCTTGCGCGGCATCGCGGGGAACATTGGGCGCCAGCGCACGAGCCTCGGGCGTTAGCCCGAGGTGGAGGCGCCGCGCAAACGCCCCCGTCGCGAAAACGTCCGCATCGGACAACATACCCTGGCGTGCCACCACCACCAGCTTACGCTGGCGGCTCGTGAGTTAGGTTAAACTAGCATTAGGGGGCGCCGCGGCGCGATACCGCCGCGGTGCGATGGATGAGTACCGCACCGCCGTGGCCCGCCACGCGTTGGTCGAACGACTCCCATACTTGCATCCGAAAAGAGTACCCTCATGAACACGGTCTCCGACACGATTCTGGTAACGGGTGGGGCAGGCTTCATCGGCAGCAATTTCGTCCGCTTCTGGCTTCGCGAGGAGTCCGGGCGAGTCGTCAACCTCGACAAGCTGACCTACGCCGGCAACCTCGACTCGCTGGCCGACGCCTTGCACGATCCGCGGCATGTGTTCGTGCAAGGCGATATTTGCGATGGGAAACGGGTTCGCCAACTGCTGGACGAGTACCAGCCCTGGGGCGTGGTCAATTTCGCGGCCGAGTCCCACGTCGATCGCTCGATCGACGGCCCTGCCCCGTTTGTCGAGACGAACGTCTTGGGTACCTTCCGGCTCTTGGAGGCCTCCCGCGATTACTGGAACAATCTGGCCCCTGATGATCGCTCGCGGTTCCGCTTTTTGCACATCTCCACGGATGAGGTGTACGGCACGCTCGGTCCCACCGGCTACTTCGTGGAAACGACTCCGTACGCTCCGAACTCGCCCTATTCGGCATCCAAGGCGGCGGCCGACCATTTTGCCCGGGCCTACTTCCACACCTACGGCCTCCCTGTCCTGGTGACCAATTGCTCCAACAATTATGGCCCGTACCAATTTCCCGAAAAGCTCATCCCTCTCATGATCCTCAACACCCTGGAAGGCAAGCCCTTGCCAGTTTACGGCGACGGCGGCAATATCCGCGACTGGCTCTACGTGGAGGACCACTGCCGCGCCATCCGAACCGTGCTCTGCCAGGCCCCGCCGGGCGAGGAGTACAACATTGGCGGCCATTGCGAGCGAACCAATCTCCAGGTGGTCCGCGCCATTTGCGACCTTGTGGCAAAGCTCCGGCCAGACCTCCCTCACGACCCCAAGGGGTTGATCACCTTCGTGAAGGATCGGCCGGGCCACGATCGCCGCTACGCCATCGATGCCAGCAAGATCCACCGCGAACTGGGCTGGGCACCCCGCGAAAACTTCGAGTCCGGCCTCGAACGGACCGTCCAATGGTACATCGACAACCCGACCTGGGTGGAGCGCGTGACCTCGGGGAAACACCGTCGCGAACGCCTCGGCCTGGGTGAAAAGTGACCGCCTCCGCGCCGCTTCACGACCGGATTCACGACTCGTCAGGACAGGCTCCCCACGCGATCAGCCGCGGCAAGCGTCCCAGCTCTTAGTACGCACGCTAGCTCGTGGTATGCACGCCAGCTCTTGGCAACCAACGCACCTTGTGGGTCTGGCTTTTCCCGTGGGACGTGCTTACAATGGGCCGCGTGTTGGGTGGAATCGTGGCCGCTATGGCCGCGGGAGACGCTTCCTCCCAACCGGATAGCCCGGCGACAAGACTTCGCACGCTGATGGCAGGGCCCTTTGCAGACACTATCCTCCCTCCAAGTTACGGGGGCCAGCGCGAGCATCGGCCAGAAGTAGGCCAGCCATTCGCTGCGGTGCCGGGGCAAATTCCGCGCCCGTCGGCGGCGCCCCGTTGCGTCGCTCCCACGTGTTCCGCCTGGATCCTGCCTGCTTTCCCAAAACCCTTCCTTTGTGAGGTGTATCATGCAACGCTGGATGTTCGCCCTGTTCGCAGCCGCAATTTCGGGTACCTCGCTTGGTTTACCTGCCTGGGCCGACGACTTCTACGTGGCAACGGACGGCAACGATGCGTGGTCCGGCAAGTTGGCGGCCCCCAATGCCGAGGGCACGGACGGGCCGTTCGCCACCATCGCCCGCGCACAGCAGGCCGTGCGAAACTTGAAACATGAGCAGCCGGATACCCCGGTGACCGTTCACATCCGCGGCGGGCTTTATCCGCTCGCCGAGACGCTGCTGTTCGGCCCCCAAGACTCCGGCAGCGAGACCGCGCCGGTCGTCTATCGCGCCTACGGCGACGAGAGGCCCATCCTCTCCGGCGGCCGAATCATCACCGGTTGGCAAGTGGACGACCAGGGGCGTTGGCACGTCGCGTTGGACGACGTGAAGAACGGCTCTTGGAACTTCGCCCAGCTCTTCGTCAACGGACAGCGGCGTTTTCGGCCGCGGCTGCCGAAGACGGGCTTCTACCAGGTGGCGGAGCAACTCCCGCCTTCTTCGCAAGAGGCGGGGCGCGGCCACGATCGCTTCCGCTTCTCCGGCGAGGAATTGAACCCCCAATGGCATCACCTGGATGACGTTGAAGTCATCGTTTTCCACCAATGGTCGGCCTCTCGGTTGCGGATCGCGAGCATCGATCCAGTCGAGCACACAGTGCTGTTTCGCTGGGGCACGGGCTTCGATACGTCTTGGGCCAGCATACCCACGGGTCATCGCTGGTTTGTGGAGAACGTGAAGGAGGCCCTTTCTCCCGGAGAATTTTACCTGGACCGCCAGTCGGGCGAGCTGATCTATTGCCCCAAGCCCGGCGAAAGCCCCGACTCCACGCAGGTCATCGCTCCCCGCGTGGAAACGCTAGTGGCGATCGTCGGCCGGGGAGACACACAACAATGGGCCAAGAACCTGCATTTTCGCGGCCTGACCTTCGCCCATTCCAATTGGACCTGTCCCGAAAAAGGGCAGGCCTTTCCCCAGGCGGATATCGGACTGAACGCCGCCGTAACGCTCTTTTCGGCACGCAACATCGTTCTGGACGGCTGCGCGGTCATTCACACCGGGGGATACGCAGCGGCCTTCGGCGAAGGGTGCCGCGATTGCCGCGTGGAGAACTGCGAGTTGGTGGACCTGGGCGGAGGGGGCGTGAAAATCGGCCACGCCGGGCAGGGGAGCTGGAGCGATGCGAGCCGTGTCCCGCAAGGCGAGGACGCCGTTACCTCGCACATCACCGTCCGCAACTGCACCATCGCCCACGGCGGACGCCTGCACCCCGCCTCCGTCGGTGTCTGGATCGGCCATTCTCCCTTCAACACCGTCGAGCACAACGACATTCTCGACTTCTACTACACGGGTGTCTCCGTCGGCTGGACCTGGGGCTATGCCGAGAGCAAGGCCCATCACAACCGCGTGGATTACAATCACATTTACAACATCGGGCAGGGTGTGCTGTCGGACATGGGGGGCGTTTACACCCTCGGCGTCTCGCCCGGCACTACCGTCAACCACAACACGATCCACGACGTGCAATCCTTCTCTTACGGTGGGTGGGGGCTGTACACCGACGAAGGCTCCTCCAACATCGAAATGGCCTATAACTTGGTGTACAACACGAAGACCGGCAGCTTTCACCAACATTACGGCAAGGAAAATCGCATCCACAACAACATCCTCGTCAACTCCCTGGAACACCAGATTCAGCGGACCCGCACCGAGGAGCACATCTCGTTCTTTTTCGAACGCAACGTCGTGTTTTGGGAAAACGACAGCCCGCTTTTGGGCAGCAATTGGAACGACAACAACTTCCGCAACGACTACAATCTGTACTGGCACGCGGGAAAGCCCGTGGTCTTCCCCGGCAACTTGACGCTGGAACAGTGGCAAAAGCAGCGGCAGCAGGACGTCCACTCGCTCATCGCGGATCCGCGGTTCCGCGACCCTGCCAAGGAAAACTGGCGGTTGCAATCGGACTCGCCCGCATTTACTCTAGGCTTTCAAGACTTCGATCCAAGCGAGGCAGGCCGCAAGACGCCAGTCCAGTTGACGGTCGGCCTGCCGCCCGTCCCGCCCGGTATTCATAAGGGCGAATGACGATACGGGCGTGCCCCCGCGACGGCGGCCGAAATCGACGGCGCTGCATGAGACCGGTACTCGCCACAACGTCGGGATCGTCACGGCGGCGATTCCCATGAACTCTTTAAGGGAGGCTTTACGATGTCTCGTTTTCGCGTCATGCTCTGGGCCGTGTCGGCCCTGTCGGGTTGGTTGGTCGTGGCGGGGGTGAGCGCGGCGGCGGAGTCGGCATCCCCCTCTCGTCTCAACATCCTCTTCATCATGTCGGATGATCACGCATATCAGGCGATCAGCGCCTACGGCCACGGGCTGAACCAAACCCCCAACATCGATCGCCTCGCCAAGGAGGGCATGCTCTTTCGGAGCTGTTTTGTAACCAATTCGCTCTGCGGTCCCAGCCGCGCGGTGGTGCTGACCGGCAAGTACGGCCACCTCAACGGCTTCACGCGAAACGGCGACCGCTTCGACGGCAGCCAGCAGACGGTCGCCAAACTGCTCCAACAGGCTGGCTATCAAACGGCGATCATCGGGAAATGGCACTTGGAAACCGACCCCACCGGTTTCGATCAGTGGGAGGTCTTGTTCGGCCAAGGGCCGTATTACAACCCGGCCATGAAAACTCCCCACGGCCGCGTGGCGCACGAGGGATACACCACCGACATCATTACGGACTTGGCGCTGGAGTTTCTCAAGAATGGGCGAGATAAGAATCGGCCATTCTTCCTGATGTATCATCACAAGGCTCCGCACCGCAACTGGTGCCCCGGCCCCCAGGAATTGGACCTTTTCAAGGACGTGACGATTCCTGAACCGCCCACGTTGTTCGACGATTACGCGAACCGCGGCCGCGCGGCTCACGAGCAGGAAATGACGATCTCTCGGCACCTCACGCCGCTCGACCTCAAACTGGTTCCGCAAAAAGAGAAGTTCGCGCCCGACCAAGCCGAACGCTTCTACAACGCCTACGCGGAGGAGAACAAGGCATTCAAGGAGGCCAACCTGCAAGGCGAGGAATTGGTCCGCTGGAAGTACCAGCGGTACATCAAAGACTACCTCCGCTGCGTGGCAGGCGTGGACCGAAACGTCGGCCGCGTCCTCGACTACCTGGATGACTCCGGCCTGGCCCAAAATACCGTGGTCATCTACACCTCCGACCAAGGCTTCTACCTGGGCGAGCATGGCTGGTTCGACAAACGGTTCATGTACGAGGAATCGTTCCGCACGCCACTCTTGGTGCGCTGGCCGGGGCATGTCCATCCGGGCAGCGTGTGCGAAAAGCTGGTCATGAACCTCGATTTCGCCGAAACCTTTCTCGACATCGCCGGGGCACCCATCCCCGACGACATGCAGGGCCGGAGCTTGAAGCCGCTTCTGGAAGGCCGCGACGTCCCCGACTGGCGGACCTCCATGTATTACCGATATTACGAGTATCCGGCCGTCCACATGGCGCATAAACACTACGGCGTGCGGACCGAACGCTACAAGCTGATCTATTTCCACGACATCGACGAATGGGAACTGTACGATCTGGCCAAAGACCCGCACGAACTGCACAACGTGTACGGTGATCCGGCCTACGCCCAAGTCACGGCCGAACTGAAGGCCGAGCTACAGCGGCTGAAAACGCTCTACCAAGACGACGACACGATCCGCGGCGTACCGGTGACTGCGGCTTCGCGGTAGTGTACGGAGTGGCTCGGGCGGGGGAGTGCGCGGCCGCTCGCCGGATAAGGTCCGGCCAGAAGCCTTCCCCCAGCCGCACCCCGGCAAAAATCCTCCGGAGTTTCATGTTGGGGTTGGCGCCAGAGGCCCCAAAAGCCGGTCGCCTGCTTCCACGTGGGAGAGCGTCCGCCTTGGGGGCGTCGTCGGGCCGTGGCACGCGAAGTCTTTGTCCAGCAGCGGTGTTTTGCAAAAGGGGTGGCCTCACCGCCCCGCGAGCATAGAATAACTCGTGATTCGCAGGCTGCCGGGTTTGCTTCCCGTCCAGCGGCGGAGATGATGGCGCCCCGCCGCTCGGCCCCAAGTTTTGCGTGCGATCCCGGCAGGGGGTGAACCCGACATGAAGAACGAGAAGCAGGGGTAACCGTTCACAGCCTGGGGAGCAATGAGGGGGGCGGGCTGGTAGGCGAGATGAGCTTCGACGGCAAACAGGGAGATCGCGATGCGCGTTGATCGGCGTGGATTCTTGAATGAGGCGGTAGCGGGTTCGGCAGGTGTCTTATTGAGCGGGGGAATGCCAGCGCAGCCGATTTGCGCGGCCGAGGCCCCCGTATCGCGGGATCCCACGGCCTGGGTCCCTTTGGGGAGGTCGCTCACCGTGCCCCGCATCGGCATCGGCTTCGGCGTCAAGGCGTACAATCGTCAGTCGAATCTTACTCGCCGAGGGTTGGATCATGCCGAGCGAATCGTGCGCTATGCCTACGACTGCGGTATCCGCCTGTTCGATAACGCCGATCTGTACGGGAGTCACGGCTACGTGGGGAAGGTCCTCCGCGACAAGCCCCGGGACAGCTACGCGCTTGTGTCCAAACTGTGGTTCCACCCAGGTGGCTTGCCCGAGCCGGAACGCCAGGATGCCGCCGACGCGGTGCGGCGATTCCTCAAGGAATTGGGCACGGATTACATCGACTTGGTGCAGATTCACTGCATGACCAGCCGTGACTGGACTTCCACCATGCGGCGGCAAATGGATCAGTTGGAAGAGTTGAAGGACAAGGGGCTGATCCGCGCCCACGGCGTCTCGTGCCATTCCGTGGCCGCGCTCGAGGCCGCCGCCGAGTCTGATTGGGTGGACGTCGTCCACAGCCGGTTCAATCACCTGGGCACCAAGATGGACGACAAGCCCGAGGTCGTCCAGCCTGTCCTCCAGCGGATTCACGATGCGGGAAAGGGCGTGATCGCGATGAAGGTGGTAGGAGAGGGGGCCTTCAGCAAAGACCCCGAATTGCGAGAAAAGGCCCTCCGCTTCGTGATAGGCTCCGGCTGCGTGGACGTGATGATCGCGGGCTTCGAGCTGGAGTCGGAGATGGACGAGTTCAAATCGCGCGTGGCCGTGGTACTCGAGGAACAGTCAGCCAGGGTCTGAACTTGTTCCTGGCAGTCAACGGAACAACTAGCCTAAGCTGCTGCGTCGGAGAGGAGAATGCCTCTCGCGATGCGGCAGCATTTTTCCGCGTGATCTTCCCTCAGCGCCGCCAGGTGACCTCGATTTCGTTCTCCAGATTCCCGGCAACGAACTTCAAGGCGGCGTGCTGCGCCTTTTGCTTGAGGTGATAGGTCGGGCAGCAACCCGTCAAGACCACACCGTCGGGGGTAACCAGCACTTGCAGGTCCCGAATGCCGCCGGCGGTGGCCTCCTCGATCGCCCGCTCGATCTTGACCGCCAAGCGTTCCGCCTCGGCGATCGACGGGGCGAGGGGAAACTCCCGCATACCACGCAACTGGATCACGACGTCCTGGTCGTAGGGCAAGAAAGCCATCGCTCCCTCCTCGGGCGGCCCGACATGATCCTTCGCTCGGCCACCCGTCGGCTTCGGAGAGAACTCCCTTTCTCCCATGCCACACTCCGGCCACAAGCCGCGAGGACCATCCATCTCCCAGGGCAGCGCCAGACGACTTCTACCCGGGTGAATGCTATCCTGCCGCGGCCACGCCCGAACTGGTACCGCGAACCGTAACGCGGTTCACGATCTCGTAACGGTGCGATCCTACGATGGACCGAACCGCCTCTTGTGCCAGTTGTTTGTGGTAAAAACTAGAGACGGAGCCACGAAGAACAACCCTGCCATCCTCGATGGCGGCCGTGACCTCTCGAAGCTCGTAGATCGGACTCTCCCCCAGAGATCGCCGTAACCTCTCCGCCGTATCCAACGGAGCCTCTGGAACCTCGACCACCATTATTGTCATCCTTGCTCAACGCCCCAATTCATATCATCCGATCTCGGCCGGCAAGGCCAAAGAGGAGTATCGCCGTGGTGAGCGTGCCGAGCCGACCGGATGCTCGATTCCTAACGGAGTCTGCCCGCCTGACGAACTCGTTTCTCAGGCGACCAATACTATTTATACGGTTCCGTCCACGGAAGTCAATCCTGGAATTCGCCGTTACGACGCATTTCTTGGCAGCCGAGCCGATAGCTCACGCGGGTGGTTCGAGTTTCAGGAGCGTGCGAGCACAAGGCGATTAGGCGATTCCACCACCAGCTTACGCTGGTGGCTCAGGGCTTACGCTGGTGCTTCGCGGCCTGCGCTGATGGTTCGTGGGTCACGCTATTGGCTCGCGATTGACGCTCGTGGCCACATCCCAGCCGGGCATGGTACATTGGCAAGTGGCTGGCCCAGCGAATCTTGATTCTGATTCCGATGTTCCGAAGGGGCTGGCTCACGGCGGGGCGACCGTCGCCCCCTCAAACGGCGATCGGCACCGATCCGCAGGGGAGCCACGTCTAGCAATTCGAACCGATAGGCAACGCGTCATGGCCGCACTGATACTCGAAGGCGTCACGAAAATCTACCCCACGCGGACGCAGCCCTTGCCCGTCCTCCGCGGCATCGACTTGCGAATGGAATCGGGAAATCGGGTAGCGGTGATCGGGCCGAGCGGGTCGGGCAAGAGCACGCTGCTGAATATCGTCGGCGGCATGGATCAGCCCAGCTCCGGCCGCGTGCTGCTGAACGGCGAAGACCCCGCTCAACTCAACCCCGCGGCCTTGGCCCGCTTCCGTGGACGCAACATCGGCTTCGTCTTTCAAGATCATCACCTCTTGCCGCAGTGCAACGTGCTAGAAAACGTCTTGATTCCCGTGCTGGCCGAGGGCCGCGTGCGGGAGGACGATCTCCGTCACGCCACGGAGCTTTTGGAGCGGGTAGGACTGGCGGCGCGGAGCCGCCACCTGCCGGGCGAGCTTTCCGGCGGAGAACGGCAGCGGACGGCCATCGCCCGAGCCTTGATCCGCCACCCCGTGCTTGTGCTCGCAGATGAGCCGACCGGCAATCTCGACGCCACGTCGGCCGAGCAGGTCCGCGATCTGCTGTTTCGAACAACCGATGCGTTCGGCACGATGCTGATCCTAGTGACGCACAACGAACGGTTGGCGGCGTCGGCCGAGCGCGTCTTTCGCCTGGAAGAGGGACGACTCTCTCCCGTGACGACGTGAAACCGGCGGGGACTGCCTGTCAATTTGCGCACATCGGTTGCTAGACCAAAGTTCCTGGACGTACTCCTGCGCACATCATCACTCGGTCACGACTTCAGGTGGCGATGCCCTGCCACCGCCGCAAACCGAGCTATTCCTCGCAGAGAGACCGGCGG
>DYLS01000007.1:0-33000 GCA_020721965.1 Blastopirellula marina
GGGTGCCGGCTCCGGCGGCGGCTTCGGCCGCTCCTTCGGCAGCCTAAGGAGGTAACCTGCGTTCAGCCGCTCCTTCGGCAGCCCCCGGCGGTGAAGTTGCCTTCGCCGAAGTGTCGGAAACCGGCAAGCCGTCGGCATCGCTTTGTCTTGGCACCTTCTTATTGCAAGAGAATCTTGCGCGCGGCGGGGTCGAATCGAGCGACTTTACCCTCTCGATGTGACAGGATTCCCATGTTCAAGGGAGCCTGTACCCGCACGCCGATGTCCACCGGGCTGAACGGACGCTGCCGCGTTTGCACGCAGTCGAGAAAGTTTTCCCAGAGCTTTTCCGTGTTGCCGAATCCGCTCCAAGGGATTACCACCTCTTGCGATTCCTTGGCGACGGGCACGATTCGAATCCCCTGCCCGGGATGATCCAGGTCGCCCAGCACGATCGCGCCGTCGGTGCCGCGCAAGATCGTCTGAATGCCCGTAAAGTTCGATAGCGAATTGCTCATGACGACGCTCGGGCCGCCCGGATAATCGGCGATGATGTTGCATTGGTCGGGCACTTCGCGGGGATATTGGAACGTCCCGCCTCCGCCGAGGACGCGTTCCGGGTAGCCGAGTTCGAGGAGGCAGAAAACGGGGGTGAAGGCGTGCACGAGCAAATCGGTCGCCGGCCCGCCCGCATAGTCCCAATACAGACGCCACTGAAAGAAACGCGAGACGTCGAAGGGGACTTTGGGGGCATCGCCTAGAAACTGCTCCCAGTCGAGGTCGGGTCCCGCTTTGGCGTTGGGATCCGGGATGGGCATCCGTTCGCCCCAGTCGCCGCGGCGGAAGTAGCCGAGCTGGACGTGAACGATCTTGCCCACGATTCCCTGCTCGATCAATGCGTGAGCCTTGGCGTAGGCCTCGTCGGCAACATACTGCGTACCGACCTGAACGATCCGTCGAAGGCGTTCCGCCTCGTCGCACAACTCGGCCGCCAAATCCATTTGTGACCAATGCGTGAGCGGCTTTTCCACGTAAACGTCTTTGCCGGCACGTACGGCGGCCAGGGCCTGTGGGGCGTGGTGCCGATCCGGCGTTGCGATACACACCAGATCGACGCTGTCGTCGGCCAATAATTCCCGATAGTCGCGGTAGATTTTCGCGCCGGTACGGGCTGCGGCCGCCTCCACCCGCGGCCGGTACACGTCACAGACGGCCACGATGTCGCACCGTCCCTGTTCCTTGAATTTCAGACAGATGTCGATGTGCGTGTCGGCCCGTCCGCCCATCCCGATGAACCCGATGCCCGGCCGGTCATTCGCCCCTCCAATCCCCGATGATGTGAAGATCTGGGGAATCGGCAGCGCGGCCGCCGCGGCCCAGCTACCGGCCGTTCCCAGCCAACGACGACGGTCATAAGACGATGCTGAGGTTGGTTTCATCGCAACCATCTCCCGGTTGGAACCGATAGCTCCCCTCCAAAACCGAACCGCAATACGGCAGCGAGCCGACGACATGTTACCACAGCGCGGGGCGCGGGAAAAGCATGAACCTGTAGTGCCGGATGTTCGCCCCGGGCGGTGAAGTCCCCCGGCGAGCCGGATGCGCCGGCGAAGAGGGCCGGAGATCTTTCGGTCGTCGCAGGACGTTCACCGACATGGCCGATGTACGCCTGTGGCGGGGGTGACGTCCCGCCTCGCCCAGGATATGCTGAGGGCTTGCGGCGGGTTCGATCGGCACATCCCGGGTGGGGTTGTGGCGACGAAGCCTCCAGGCCTTTTTCCCCTGTCTCTAATTGCCCGTGGCCTATGTCGTGCGGTGCTGAGTTGTTATCAACGCGCATAGCGGCGGTGGCGGGCCAGCAGCGATCATGCGGCTTGTAATGGTCGGGACCGGGCCGTTCGGGGTCCCTACGTTTCGTCGTTTATTGGAGTCGCGGCACGAGGTGTCGGGCTTGGTGACTGCGCCCACGGAGCGGGATGGCCGCTCTGTGCCCCCCAGCCCTTTGCGCGAAGTGGCGGCCGCGTGCGGGCTTCCCATCTTCACCCCGCCCGACATCAATACGCCAGAGGCAAGGCACGTCATCCGCGCATGGGCGGCAGATTTGCTGGTGGTCTGCGACTACGGCCAAATCCTCTTCGCGGAGACGCTCGCGGCGGCCCGGCTGGGTGGCGTCAACTTGCATGCCTCCCTGCTCCCCAAGTATCGCGGCGCCGCGCCGATTCAATGGGCGATCTACCACGGTGAAAAGACTACCGGGGTAAGCGTGATCCACATGACGCCGCAGGTCGATGCCGGTCCCGTCATCGCGCAGAGCGAGGTCGACATCTTGCCGGACGAGACGGCCGTGGAATTGGAATCGCGGTTGGCGGAGATTGGGGCCTGGCTGATGCTCCGCACGATCGACAATTTAGAGGCGGGCTTGTTGGAAGCGCTGCCTCAAGACCCCAAGGCCGCCTGCCGTGCCCCCAAACTCAAAAAAACGGATGGCCTGGTCGATTGGCACCGGCCCGCGGAGGCCATTTGTAACCAGGTTCGAGCCCTCGTCCCCTGGCCCAAGACGTACACGTATTGGCGGCGGCCGGGAAAACCGCCCATGCGAGTGATCCTCGAAAAGGTCCAGGCGGCGGCAAGGACCGATCCCGCGGCGGAGCCTTGCAAGGTATTGGAGACGGGGTCCCACGGCATTTTGGTAGCGGCAGGAGATGGCGCTGTCCTGATCCGCGCCTTGCAACCGGCCGGAAAGCGAATCATGTCGGCGGAGGATTTCCTCCGCGGCTATCGGCTCCAGGTGGGGGATTGCCTGGGAGGCTCGGAGCCTGGCGCGTGAGGCCTGCGAAGTGGGCGATCGCAGGGCGACCAGGGGACTCCCACATGCACAAGCTCCCGGATCGGTGTAACATGTGGAAAAAGCTCTCTTGGCACGAGCCGGGCGCCGAGCAGCGCCGGGCTGGCTTGCGCACGCCCGGTAGAACGGGTTCCATCGCGCGGATGCGCCGATCGAGCGTGAAAAACACACAGCTTGGGAGAACAAGGTCATGCCGTTGGTGGTGGTGGGTTCGGTGGCCTTCGATAGCGTGGAAACGCCGCAGGCCTCGCGGGATCGCGTTCTGGGCGGTTCGGCCGTCTATTTTTCCCTCGCGGCCAGGTTCTTTACCCATGTCCGGCTAGTCGGCGTCGTCGGCGGAGATTGGCCCGCGGAGTACACGCAGTTGCTGCAATCGCAGGGCGTCGACACGGCCGCCTTGCAAGTCGTGCCGGGGGCCAAGACCTTCTTCTGGCGGGGACGTTATCTCTCCAACATGAACGATCGCGAGACGCTGGACGTGCAGCTCAACGTCATGGCCAGCTTCAATCCCGTCTTGCCGGAGGAATTGCGGCGCTGCAAATTCCTGTTCTTGGCCAACGGCTCGACGAAGATGCAGCTCGATGTGTTGTCCCAATGCGTAGGTCCCATGCTGACCGTCGCCGACACGATGGACCATTGGATTCGCAACGAACCTAAGGAATTGCGCGAGCTGATGCGGCGCGTGGACGGATTGGTGCTGAACGACTCCGAGGCCAAGCTCCTGGCAGAGGATGAGAATGTGCTCCGGGCTGGTCGGGGTCTGTTGGAGATGGGGCCTCGATTTATCGTCATCAAGAAGGGCGAGCATGGGGCCATGTTCTTCAGCAAACACGAGATGTATGTCTTGCCGGCTTATCCCACCGAACGCGTGGTGGACCCCACCGGGGCAGGTGACAGCTTCGCCGGCGGCATGATGGGCTATTTGAGCGAACAGTTCGACTACTCGCCCGAGACGCTCAAGCACGCCATGGCCTACGGCATCGTCGCCGCCAGCTTTACCGTCGAGGATTTCAGCGTGGATCGCCTCCTCAAGATCACCCGAGAGGACGTGGACTTGCGGATGGAAGAGTACCGCCGCATGCTGACGTTCTAGCCGCTCGCGACAGAGTCCGATCCGCTCAAAACGTTTGTCCGGAGCGTCGCCCATGAAGGGAAAGGTCCGCACCTTCGTTGCTGTGGAGATCGAGGAGGGGGTTCGCAATCGGGCCGCCAAGTTGATCCGCCAATTGCAGCAGTGCGGTGCCGATGTGCGGTGGGTCGATGCGCGCCAAATGCACATCACACTGAAATTTCTGGGCGACGTGGATTTCCGCGATGTGTATCAGGTCTGCGTAGCAGTCGAGAGGGCGGTGGCCGCCGTCGAACCGTTCTCCATCGAGGTCCGCGGCGTGGGGGCCTTTCCCTCGCTGGCGCGGCCTCGCGTGTTGTGGCTCGGGGTGGAATACGGCGCCGAACAGTTGTGCGACCTGAATGCCAGGGTCGAGTCGGCGCTTCAGTCCCTGGGCTACCCCCGCGAGGCGCGACGTTTCCAAGCCCATTTGACGCTGGGGCGCGTTCGCCGGCAGGATCAAGCTCTGCAAGACCTGGCGAAGATGATGCAAGAAATGCAGGATTTGGATTTCGGGCCATCATCCGTCGAGGAGGTGGTGGTCTTCTCCAGCGAACTGCAATCCGACGGTCCCATTTACGAACCCATGAGTCGAGCGGAATTGGGTGGCTAGCGGCAGCGTGCCGGATGGTGTGGTGGCGAACCTTTAGCCGAGAGAGGAGCCTTGGGCTATGGATCGCAAGGCGTATCTGAAGAACAAGCTTTTGCAATGCTTGGGTGGGCCGTGGCCCGAACCGGCACCCCTCCATCCCCGCTGGGGAGAGGCGACGCCAAAGGAGGGCTACCGCCTTCAGGCCGTGCAATATGAGGTGGAGTCGGGCGATGTGGTACCAGCCTTGTTGCTGGTGCCGGACGGCGTGGACGAGGCCCATCCCGCCCCCGCCGTCGCTGTCTGGCATCAGCACAACGGCGAGTGGCACTTGGGAAAGAGTGAGCCGGCGGGTCTGGCCGGCAATCCCATGCATCATACGGGCGTGGCCCTGGCCCGAGAGGGATATGTCGTTCTCTGCCCCGACGCCCTCTGTTTCGAGGAGCGGCAAAGCCCGCATCTCAAGGGCGGCGATTACGAGCGGTTCGAGTTTCTCCGCTACGTCGTCCAGGGGAAGTGCATGGCCTGGAAAAATATCCTGGACATGCGTCACGCGATCGATTTGCTGGTCAGCCTGCCGTTCGTGCAGGCCGATCGCATCGGCTGCTACGGGCACTCGATGGGGTCCACGTTCACCTGGCTGGTCGGGCCGTGGGATGAGCGGTTGCGGTGCCTGGTGGGGAACTGCTGTTTGCCTACCTATGCCGCAATCCACCGTACCCATATTTTGCACTGTTTTCCGAACTTCATCCCCGGTTGGTTCCAGTACGCGGACACGCCCGATATCGCCGCGCTGATCGCCCCCCGCGCTTTACACTTGAACTTCGGCGAGGAGGATTCCGGCAGCCCTTTGCCCGAGGTCCGGCAGGGGATCGAGACCATCCAGACCGCCTATCGCGAGGCCGTCGCTGAAGCCAATTTCAGCTACTACATCGAGCCGGGGGCGGGACACGTGCTGTCCGAGGAGATGTGGCGACGGACACGAGCGTGGTTTGAGCGACACCTCAAACGCTAAGTCTTCAAATAATGCGTTAGCGCGTCGCAGGACAGCGCGCAGCACAACAGGGCATCGTACGACAGCACAACATTGTTTGCATGACAGAACATCTTGTGGTGATGGGACATAACGCCCCGCAATCCATACGCCATCATCTATGCGGCGCACATCATGCAATCAGGCGGATGATGCGCTGTGGGAACAGGCTGGGCGCCAGCACCAGCAGCTTACGCTGGTGGCTCATGATCTCGAGCCCGAAATGGCGGGGCAAGAGCCTCGGGTCGCCCATCCCGCCGCCATGATCGCCCTTGCTTGGCGTATAATACCTTACTGAGTTCACGAAAGCCTGGACAATCCGTCCGTGGAAGCGGTCAACGGTTGCCCCGCCTGGCGGCATCGGTCCGCAAGGCAGACGGGAGCAGCCGGCGGGGGAGACCAGAGCTGCGTCGGGCGACACGGCGCCTTCGGAGCAAACGCAGTCCCCGAAGACCTTGGAGAAAATGATAACGGCGGCGAGGCTTATCGCCAAGAAGAATCATGCGATCGCCGGGCCCGAATGGCCGTGACGTTATCGGCGGCCTATACACTGAGGACGGGGCAGATCATCAAGGGGATAAAAATCGTGAAGGCGATAAAACAGGTCAGCTAGCCAACGGACCCACAGTCGATTATTTTTTCTGGCCGCTGGATGGTTACGTGGCTTTGATGGGAACGATTTGAAGAACGAAGAGGACGACATGAACGCGGTAGCGAGCGATCAGGCGCGTCAGGATGCGGCAGTTCCTGGCCGCCAGGCGGTCAAGAGCGGCACGAACGGGAGCCTGCCCTTCTCCGTGGATACCGACCCCACCGAAACGCAGGAATGGCTAGAAGCGTTTGAATATGTACTTCAGCGTGAGGGCGGGGATCGGGCGATCTACCTGCTGGAGCGTCTCAAGGAAAAGGCCTTTCGGTCTGGGGTGCCGTACACATCGGCTGCCACGACGCCTTACGTGAACACCATTCCTACGGAAAAGGAACTGTCCTATCCGGGCGATCGCGCCATGGAACGCCGCATCAAGAGCCTTGTTCGCTGGAACGCCCTAGCGATGGTGGTTCGCGCCAACCGCGAGAGTGCGGGGATTGGCGGACACATCTCCACATTCGCCTCCGCCGCCACGCTGTACGAGGTGGGCTTCAACCACTTCTTCCGCGGCAAGCAGGGAACGGAATCGCCCGACTTCGTGTATATCCAGGGGCATGCCTCGCCAGGGATCTATGCGCGGGCCTTTTTGGAAGGGCGCATCGACGAGACGCGTTTGGCGAACTTTCGCCGCGAACTGGCGTCTGGGGGGGGACTGTCCTCCTATCCGCACCCTTGGCTGATGCCCGACTTCTGGGAATTTCCCACCGTCTCCATGGGATTGGGGCCGATCATGGCCATCTATCAGGCCCGCTTCAACCAGTACCTTGCCGATCGCGTGGTTCGGCCTCAGGCCCGCGACTCCAAAGTCTGGTGCTTTGTGGGCGACGGCGAATGCGACGAGCCGGAGACGCTGGGGGCCATCACCTTGGCCGGTCGCGAAAAACTCGACAACCTGATCTTCGTGGTGAACTGCAACCTCCAACGCCTCGATGGCCCGGTTCGCGGCAATGGCAAGATCATCCAGGAGCTGGAAGGTGCGTTCCGCGGGGCCGGGTGGAACGTGATCAAGGTCATTTGGGGAACGGATTGGGACTCGCTTTTGGCACGGGATAGCGAGGGGCTGCTCGTCCGGCGGATGACGGAGGTCGTGGACGGCCAGTACCAGAAATACACCGTCATGCCGGGGAGTTATATTCGCAAGCACTTCTTCGGCGTGGACCCCCGTTTGGAGGCCCTGGTGGCCGATTTGACGGACGAGCAGATTCGACGTTTGAAGCGCGGTGGGCACGATCCGGTCAAGGTCTATGCCGCGTTCAAGGCGGCCGTGGAGCACAAAGGCTCGCCGACGGTGATCCTGGCCAAGACGATCAAGGGATACGGCTTGGGAGAGGCAGGCGAAGGCCGCAACATCACCCACCAGCAAAAGAAGCTCAACGAAGACGAGCTGCGTGAGTTCCGCCGCCGTTTCGATATTCCCATCCCCGAGGATCGCGTGGCGGAGGCGCCTTTCTACCGTCCGCCCGATGACAGCCCCGAGATTCGGTATCTTCGTGAACGGCGGAAGGCCTTGGGTGGTCCCATTCCTCAGCGCCGTCAGCCCATGATGAAGCTCAAGCCGCCCAAGTGGGAGGACTTCGCGGAGTTTTTCTCGGGAAGCGAGGGACGCGAAGTCTCAACCACCATGGCCTTTGTTCGGCTTTTGGTGCGGCTGATGCGCGACAAGAGCATCGGCCGCTATGTCGTGCCGATCGTGCCCGACGAGAGCCGCACCTTTGGCATGGAGGCCCTCTTCCGCCAGTTCGGCATCTACTCGCACGTGGGCCAACTGTACGAGCCGGTGGATTCCGACACCGTGTTGTACTACCACGAAGCCAAGGACGGCCAGATTCTGGAGGAGGGAATCACCGAGGCAGGCTCGATATCCTCGTTTCTCGCGGCGGGCACGGCCCACTCCACCCACGGCGTCAACATGATCCCTTTCTTCATCTACTATTCGATGTTCGGTTTGCAACGCGTGGGAGACCTGGTTTGGCTGGCCGGCGACATGCGGTGCCGCGGATTCTTGATGGGGGGCACGGCTGGGCGGACCACCCTGGCCGGCGAGGGATTGCAGCACCAGGATGGCAATAGCCACCACTTCGCCCTGGCCTATCCCACCCTGCAAGCCTACGATCCCTGCTTTGCCTACGAAATGGCGGCCATCGTCCTGGACGGCATCCGCCGGATGTATTACGAAGAGGAAGACATCTTCTATTACATCACGTTGATGAACGAGAACTACGAGATGCCGATCCTGCCCATGGGAGCCACGGAGGGCATCTGCCGCGGCATGTATCGGCTGGCGACACGAGATCTGGGAAAGGACCGGCCCGTCGTGGATTTGATGGGCAGCGGGGCCATCCTGCGGGAGGTCTTGCGGGCTCAAGAGATCCTGGACCAAAAGTTTGCGGTATCCAGCCGCGTGTACAGTGTCACCAGTTGGAAGGCTTTGTTGGAGGACGCCCGGGCAACCGAACGCTCCAATCGTCTGCATCCCCTGGACCCGCCCAAGTCGGCCTACGTCCAGCAAGTTTTGGAGGACGCAGCCGGTCATGTGGTCGCGGCTTCGGACTACGTCTCCGCCGTGCCGCTGTCGCTGGCCAAGTGGATACCCGGCCGCTACACGGCCTTGGGTACGGATGGTTTCGGCCGCAGCGAGGCGCGGCGGGAACTGCGGCGGTTCTTCGAGGTGGACGCCGAGCATGTCGCCTTTGCAGCCTTGACCTCGCTGGCCAGTGAGGGCCGTTTCCCCAAGGAAAAGCTCCCGGCGGCGCTGGCGGAGTTGGGAATCGATCCCGACACCGCTCCCCCGTGGACCCGGTAGAGGCGGCTCCCGCGGCGGCTTGCCCACGTCCCGCGTGCGGATGCCGGTCGCTTTCCCGCACGGGGGCTGACGCCACTTTATGCCAGGCACAACACGCGTTTTTCCCAACGCCGCCGCCTGGCACTACTGGCACAACTCCGCCGGATGGCATGATGTACGCCGCGTAGATAATGTACGCATGGATCGCGCGGCGGTATCTCCCATGACCTCGGGATATTGATCGAAGCCAACAACCTTGCCCTGGAGTTTTAGATGCCGGAGCAAGGTGGTGACGCCGCCTCGTCGAGACCGCGGATCTCCGGAGGAAAGAGACGGTGCAGCAATCGGGCGGCCATCTCGCAACCCGTCTCGCCTTCCGCACGCGACAGGACATCGGGCGCCAGAAAGACTTGCGCCGCCGAATGCAGGCCGTGTTTCCGAGCCAATTGCCAAAGGTAAAGCGACTCGCGACGGGTTAACCCATGCGCACGGCAAAGCTGTAGAAACAATAGCCCGTGGCTACGATATGGCTTGCCTGTTCGCAGGATGTCGGCCAGGCGGAGGATCACGGCCACCACGCCGACGAGGAGGATGACCCCGGCCGCAAACCACAAAACGGCACTGATGTCGATCGGCGTAGCGGCGCGGCGCTGAAACTCGCGCTGGAGATTCTCCAGGGGCGAGGTAGCCTGCCCCGCCAAGAGATTCAGTGCGCTGGCGGTGAAACGGTACGCCTGCATCATTCCGTGCTCTCCACCAATCGGGGCGTGGGCCGCGCGACCGGCCGATCCCGCCCGGAATCGGAGCCTGTGCCCGGAGGCTCGTCGCCCCCGGGACACTCTGGCGTTGTTTGCTGGCGGCGCAGCTCTCGCGCAAGGAGGCTTTTTTCGGCCGCCTCACGCACCAACGTATGAGGATCGGCCAAGGCAGCCTTCAAGGCATTCATCCCGGCCGGCGAATTGGTCGAGGCCAGTGCCGCGGCGGCTTCGGCGCGGATGGCCGGGTCCTCGTCTTGAAGCAGTGGGATCACCGAGGATTCTACCCGGAACACCAAGTCCAGCTCTTGAGCCACCGATAGTGCCCGCAGACGCCGCATCCGCAAGGGCGACGCCAACTCCGCCCGCAACAGCCCCGGCGCATGGCCGTCCACTCGCTTCACCAAAAGGCCGGTGTCGCGGCGTACGTCCGGGGGGAGCATGTCCCACGTCTCCAAAAAACGTCGGAAGGAGAACTCGTTGAGGCAACGTCGAGCGGCGCGGCGGACCAAGGGCTCTGGGCTTTGCAGCGATTGCAGGATGATCGGCAAGGCCCCTGCGATGCCCCGGCCCCGCAGTTGTGGCAGGACCGCTGCTACCACCCGGGGGTCCGGGTCGTGCGCGGCTTGAAGGGCTAGGGCGTTGGCCTCCGCGCCGTGGTGACTGCCCAGGCACGATGCGGCCGCAGCGCGGGCGAGCGGCAATCCCCTCCGCAGCACCGTCCCCAAGACCGTCAATGCCTCGCCCGACGGAATCGATATTCTCTCCAACAGAGACGGGATCACAGCTTGCTCTGCTTCGTCCAGTTGCGGCAACAGCCGCGGCAGTTGCGACAGCCATTTCAGATGCCGCAGACGTTTGAGGTTGCGCCGCACCTCGGCCGGCGGTTCCGTCCCTACCTGACGCAGAAAGCATCGTACAAAGGCCGGATCGTCCCGTTGCGCCAAGACCCCGAATACGGCAGTCGGTATTTCGTGAAGTCGCAAGAAACCGCACAGCGCCCGAATCACCGCTGGCTCCGTGCTGTCTCGGAATAGCCGCAGCAAGGCATTTCGGGCGGGATGGATGTTCGATCTCAGCACATCCCGCAAAATCCCCGAATTCTCTCGAATGAGCAGGAGATAGGCTTGAATGACCTCCCGGCGCTGATGCTTGGCGAAACGGTCCATGCCGATGGCCAGGGCACGTCGGCTCTGCTCGAGTGTCCCCTCCAGGGTGGAAGTCACTTGGTGGGAATCCGCGTGATCGCACGAGTCCGCCAACCGCCGCGTCAGTTCCAGCAAGACCTCCCCTGCCCGCTCTGCTTGCTCGACCTCGGGACGCTCCAGGAGATTGACCAGCAAGGGGATCATCTCATACAGCGAACCCCACAACACGACCTGATACGCGTTTTCGCGAAGCTCCGCATCATCCGAAACCAAGGCCGCGCGCAGGCTTTGCAGGAAGCGAACCGGCGGTTGCGCAAACCGCGCTGACCACGCGGCATCGCGGCGGTCGAGGCGGCGCAGCACGAGAAAGTGGCTGCTCTGCTCGGACCGGCGCAGCAGGCAAGCGATGGCCCGTTCTCGAATCTCGGCCACAGGAGAGTCGAGAGCGTGTTCCAGCACCGTGGCGGCCGCGGTGTTGGCAGTGTTCGCGAGACAATCGAACGTGATATTCCAGTTTTCCATCAGATGGCTAGATTGCACTACCGCCTTGGACTCGCGCCACCCTTCGCGACGCGCGAAAAACAGCCTCCCATTCCAGAGAGACAGCCTGATGCACCACAAGCGGGGCTAAGAGCACCACCGCAACTGCCGCAATCGGCTTGCTACACTCAGTCTCGAAAAGTTTAGGTCACGATTCGGGATCGTGTATTATGGATGCCATCACCCAGCCCCCATCCGGACGTGGTACGTCACCCACCAACACGAGGGAGCGACGGGACTCGAACCCGCAACCACGGGCCGCAACCACGGGATCGACAAGCGAGGAGCTGGCCAGCTTCGCCGGTTGACGGGGGCGTTGCCGCCAAAATATAACGTTCGCGGCTTGGAGGCCAAGTGAGGGCAGCGGGGGCAAGCTTTTGTGTCAAAGGGGGTGCGCTAATGTTCGGGCTGGTACTCTCATCCTTCTTCTGCTTGGCAGTGGTCAGCGATGACAAACTGACCGTCCCTGAATGGGACGGACAGTTGCGGGCCACGGCTTTGCTGCAAGATGTCTATGGCGAGAAGCTCAAGGCTGCGAAGACGGCGGAGCAGAAAAGCGCCTTGGGCAAGGATATCCTTCGCGTGGCGAAAGAAGAAAGCGACCCGGCCAACAAGTACGTGGGGCTTTAGACGGCCCGCCGGTTGGCGATAGAGGCCAATGACGGGGCCTTGGCCCTGAAATCGCTTGAAGCCGAGGTGGCAGCCTTCCGCGGCGAGATGAGGCACGATGCAGCCAGCTCGGTCGAACAGGCCGAAACGCTTTGGGAAATGGCCGGGCACCAACGGGGCGCCCAGCGGCTCCAGGGCCAACTGGACGCGATCCGCTGCTGGCTCGAAAGGGATGGCATGTCGCCGCTCCTGGAGGCCAAATGGCAGGATCGCATCGAACAGGTCAAAAGCGGCGGGATGATTAAGCTCGGCGCGAAGGATGCACGGTTGCTTGGCGATGAGTTGACGTACAACCCGCAAACGGACACAATTCTTGGCTGGCACAATCCAACCCATTATATTGAACGCACAATACACCTTAGCCCTGGGCAATACCGACTAGAGATTGAATATTCAGGCGAAGGCCCGGGACCAGAATCCTTGTTTGCGGTTCAGATTCTTCTCCAAAATGCCAAAAAACCGATTTGGCAAAATACTCTAGTGCTCGGGTCAACCGGCTCTTGGAACAACTATGGCAGCCCCCAGATAGGCAGCGCAACTATTCGGTTTGAGAACGATTACTGTATCAGATTTGGCGTTGCTCGCCCCAGGCGACCTAACCGCATGGGGCTGGCAATCGTTAAGAGTCTGCGGCTACTTCCTGCCAATGACTATCGCTTCCATGTGATACGCAACGTGCGTGCTGAGAAGGTTGTGCTCTAAGCGAAACTTCCCGGTGCGAATCGCGGGACGCAAATGGCAACTGATTGTAAGACAAGGATTTGTGCCAATTGAGCACCCTGATTCTCCCACCGTTTTCTGAGTACAAGGCGAATTGCGCAAGTCATTACAAGACAAGAACTCACAAAAAAGCATCACATGACTACTGCAAACAATACAAATCGGCAGGAGGTCGTTATGCAGTAATGATTTACGTAAAAATACTTCCAGGAAGTTTGGGTTAAGGGCTACGATTTGGCGCAGTCGGGTATCGACGAGTTCGGCCCCCACCAGTGATAATAGGCCGTATACCAGGGAAAGCCATCCACCCAGCGTCGCCCGTGCAACGCATGGCGAGCCACCGGTTGTCCAAATCGCGTACAAAATGCCTCGGTCAGGAACGGGTCGCTCCGACTCGACGCGGTGACGATGGCCAGATCTTTGTTTTGTCGTGTCAGTGTGACCGCGGGCTGCGACAAAAGCGGTTGGTCGCTGTAAGAGCCTTCGGCAGGGAGCAGGCTTTCCGAAAACGCCGCCGTAGTACTTGTGCCATCGGTCACATCCGCGAATCGCAGCGCTCTATTCCGATTAAACAACCCGTCGGTGTCGTAAACTGCTGTGCCGGTCAACGTAGGTGCGCCGCGTCCCCAGCAGGTCATATAGTTGGTGGCGCCGAATTCCGGCTCGATTTTTTCACGCCGGTCACTGGGGCAATAAAAAACCCGATCTCTTGACTCACGGGAATCTGGTTGTCGGGATGCACTCCATAACCTCCACCAAAAGACTCACCGATGTAGAGGGGAACCTCAAGATTCAATGACTTGTACAAATTGAGCTGTTCCATATAGGGCGTGAGCAGGGCCAGCGGTCCGCAGCGGTACATCCACGGGCGGATATGCTCGTAGCTGCGGCAGGTTTTCTCGGGGCAGCCGACAGGAAACCCCTTGTGGCTATCGTGGAAGTTGTGAAGGGCAAGGGTAAACTGTTTGAGATTGCTGACGCAGCTCATTCGCCGAGCTGCCTCGCGGGCCGCCTGAACGGCGGGAAGCAACAGGGCAATCAAGATCCCGATGATCGCGATCACCACCAACAGCTCAACCAGCGTGAAAGCCCGCCTGTCGTTTTTCATGGCCGTCTCCCAATTCGTGCGATCCGTTAGACCTCACCCGCATGGTCGGGCTGCGAGGAGCCGCCTGATATTACTGTAATGTAATTCGTAATACCAACGATGATATGCTACCCTCGCGGGCGATCACCGTCAATCGCCTCGTTCCGTGGTTCACCGTGTTGATGAGCTTTCGTCGAGCCTGTACGGGCGGGAGTACTCCTCAGATGGGGGGCGTGGGTGGGGTGGGTGACGATCAAAGTACAGGATTGCCAATCCAACCTCCAGGTCCCAGGAGGGCGGAAAGGAGACTCTCCAACATGCGACGCAGAAAGCGGCACACATCGGAGCAGATCGTCCACAAGGCGGGCAACGGGGAACGCCTGAGACTGGAACGGTCCGGGGTACCGTGCACCGGAACCGCCACTGTTAGCCTGAACTGGGGTCGTTGCTGATGGACAAGGATAAACGAATGTACCGCTGGCAACGGCGGCGCGGTCGAATCGGAACGGCCAACCTATCAGCGAGGGCGACGGGAATCGAACCCGCAACCACTGGATCGACAGTCCAGTACTCTAACCAATTGAGCTACGCCCCCGTAGTCGCAAAAATCCCCGTCATCACAAAAATCGGAGCAGGAACTTGGAACCGCGCTGCGGTACCGTCAAGACCACAAACAAGCCCTGCGGTCGCGACGGTCCTGCCGATGGATTCGCTAGATCGCCCAGGCACCGAGCCGACCGGCCGCGGCATCCCTTCGCCCAAAACCGTCTCCCATTCGGGAGTCCTCAGCCAGCGAATCGTTGACGGCCAAGGGGAGCCGAGCATCGGATTCTCGGATGTTTCAGCAATCCGCCCCGAAGCTCAATATGTATTCTAGCTATTCTCGCCGCCTTTTCCAAGCCGGGGAGACGAAATCCTGGCCAGCTCGGGCGTCCGCGGCGATCCAGATTTAACGATTATTGCGTCCAAAACCAGATCGGCAAGGGGATGGGGAGGAATAAGGGCGGGCCATTTGTCCAGCCAGGCCCTTCGTAGAAAGCTAGACTTCTCAAGAAGGCGCAAAGCACCGCTTCGTGAAGTTTTCCCCGCCGGGACGTTTACACGACCCGCGAGTTCCCTGGTTGTATTGCTGATCGAGATCGGAACATGTGGCACTACCTGGACCGACTGCTCAATCTCGTGTCGCGCGAAATTGGCCACCTCGAACCCGAACATTGGCTCATGCTCGGTGCGTTGACGATCCTCCTGGGCCTGATATGGCTGCGGGGTTTTGGCTCGCGACGGAATTATTAAAGCAGCCGCATGAGGAAAGCATCTGCCGCAAGTGCTTTCCCGCCCCCCATTTCGCATGCTCTCCTGCCAATGAGCAGTTACGGGCAGGGCGGCGATACCAGCCCTGACATGGGAATCCCCTCGTCGATCAGCAGGACCGGTATTTCTTCCCGGACCGGGTAGGCAACCACGCCATCGTCCCGGACCAAGAGGCCGTCCACAGGCTCGCGGATGGTAACGCCTGCCCGATTCGTCGCGTTTCCCGCTGCAATGGCCCAATTCACCGCCGCGACCAGCTCCGGTTCAGCGAGGCGGAGCGGTTGCCGAGTCTCCGGGCAGGCCAACATGGCTACCAATGCGGCGTCCAGCATCGCGGATCCCTTTCCTCGTTTATTTTTGTTTCCTATTTTCTTCGACGACACCATTCCTAGCACACCGCACGACGCACTCTTAGCGAACCGCTCAGCGCATGGGGAGGGGAGCACCGGGGCTTTCGTTCTGCCTTGTCCGGTTTTGGCCAGCACCATCAAAACTGAAGTGGTCTCTCGGCCACTCGGACTTCCAATTCTAGACGCTGACTGCCGTGAAGGACCTCGACCTTGACCGTAGATCCGACCTTGGATCGTGCCACGGCAATGCTGAGGGCGGCCGGCTCCGTGATGGGCTTGCCGTCCCAGGTCAAAATGATGTCGTCCGGCTGGAAGCCGGCGGCATCGGCGGGCGAGTCGGGGACCACGCGGACCACTTTGGCCCCGGATGTCGTCTCCAGGCCACGCCGTTTGGCTTCCCCTTCCGAAATCTCCTCCATTTGGACGCCGAGCCAACCGCGGCTGATACGGCCGGTCTGCCGGAGCTGCCGGTAAACCTCCTGCACCACGCGGCTGGGGATGGCGAAGCTGATGCCGCGGTAGGCTTCGCCGAAGATCGCGGTATTGATGCCCACGATGCGTCCCTTCATATCGACCAGCGGTCCGCCGCTATTGCCGGGGTTCAAGGCTGCGTCAGTCTGTAGGAACTCCTGAAACCCGCCCGCGTTGGTCGCCGCCCTCCGCTCTTTGGCGCTGATGATTCCTGCCGTCACCGTGTGTCGCAAGCCGTAGGGATTGCCGATTGCCAGAACCGTATCGCCCACCTCCAATCGATCGCTGTCGCCCCAGGGGACGGGCGAGAGTTTTTCGGCGGGGATTTTCAGCACCGCCAGGTCGTTGACGGGGTCGGTGCCGATCACCGTGGCATTGTGGAGGGTGCGTCCATCGGCCAGGCGGACCGTGATCCGAGAAGAATTATTGATGACATGGAAGTTCGTCACCACATAGCCCTGAGGATCGACAATGACGCCGGACCCGAGGCCCTCCTCGCGAAATCCCGGTTCGAAAAAGTGCCGCCATTCGTCGGGGACGGCGGCGGGTACATCGTCACGGACGGTCTCGATGCCCACCACGGCGGGCGAAACGGCCCGGACGATCCAGCGGAATCGTTCGCCTGGCTCGGCGGATGCGTCCAGGGCTTGCCGCGCGACTTCCATCTCCGCCCGCAGCCGCCCCCGCGTCCAGGCATACGGTATTTCCTCCAAGGCGTAGGGAGCGATCAATAAGGCGGCAAGCACGCAAAGAATGGCCCACAACAGCCCCCGCCGCCGTGTCCGTTCGACGGTCCAGGACGACTCCGGGGCGGCGTCGTACATGCCGGGGAGCGGAGTCCCAGGCACGATCGTGGCTGCGATCGGCTCTTCACGGCCCGGTTCGGCATCCGTGCCGGTCGCGTGTTCCCGGCTCCCAACGGATTCAATCGGCCGATCATCGAACGTACTCATGATATGGCTCTCAAATCTCAATAAGGCTCGCACTCCGCCAAAGACCGGGCGGATGCGCGTTGGACGGCCGCGCGATCGCCGGCCTGGCAAGCCGTCCGCCCGTTATTTTATCACGTTTTCTCACGAAGTTATCACGAAGCGGCTCCGACGGCCGTCCCCATGCCCGGCGAAGCTGCGTCGCAAATCCTCGCATTGTAAGCCCAAAGAGGAGCGATGCGGCAAGGGCGAGAAAAGGAGCAAGGCAGGCGTACAGACAGGCGGACAGGCTTTCCCTGGCCTAGACGGATAAGGCTTGCGGATCAGCGCACCACAGAGGCGATGAACAGACCACTCCGCGAATCAACCTGGCAAACGGCGGACCAAAAAAGCCGCAATCCCGGCAGAACCGTTACGCTTCAGCGCCCGGCCAGGCGCTGGCGGCACTGCATGGGCCGGTCAATATACGCACATCCCAGCCTGTGGGATACAATCGCAAAGAAGGAGCTTACCGCCGGGGGCGGGTGGTAGGACATTGGTTCCCATTCATCGTTGGGCCGATTCTCGACCGGCGGTCGCTCATGGTCAAGACGAAGAAGCTTACCAAGTACTACGACGATCCGCGGGGCGGTCTCGTGCGGGCTGTGGATGGTATCGACTTCGAGGCCCGGCCGGGGGAAATCTTCGGCCTGCTGGGGCCGAATGGGGCGGGCAAGACGACAGCGCTCCGCATCCTCAGCACGCTGTTGCGTCCCAGTGGGGGGCGGGCGATCGTGGCCGGCTTCGATTGTCTCCGCCAGCCCGCCCAGGTCCGCCGAAACATCGGCTTCATGTCGGTGAATACGGCCGTTTACGACCGCATGACCGCCTGGGAGATGGTGGAATACTTCGGTCTCTTGTACGGCTGGACTCCCGAGCAACTGCATCCCCGCATGGAATACTTGTTCGACCGGCTCAAGATGAACGAGATCCGCGACGTGCCGGGGGGGAGGATGTCCACGGGCATGAAGCAAAAGGTCTCGATTGCCCGGGCACTCGTCCATGACCCGCCTGTCTTGATCTTCGATGAGCCGACCTCCGGGCTGGACGTTTTGGTGGCGCGGAATCTGCTGCAAACGATTCGGGAGCTGCGCGACCAAGGAAAGTGCATCATTTTTTCCACGCACATCATGCGTGAGGTGGAAAAGCTTTGCGACCGCGTGGCGATTCTGTGCCGGGGGCGGATTCTCACGGAAGGCACGCCCGACGAACTGCGCACGCGCTTTGGCGAGCAGGACCTCGAAGAGATATTCTTCCGACTGATTACGGAAGCAGAGAGCATTGCCAAGGGGCATGACGCAAGGCTGGGAGGAACGGCGATGGGCCAGGACGATCCCAAGGCTGGACCAGCAAGCTCGCCTCAGCCCCGCCGCGAGGGCAAGGATGTGGAGGGCGGGCCGTCGTCCCAGGCCGTGGCACCGTGGGTAACCGATCAGCGGGGGGGATCATGACCGGCCGGAATGTGCGGATCATCTTCGAGCGCGAAATCCGCGATCAGCTCCGCGATCGCCGCACGCTGATGATGGTCGCCGTGCTGCCGGTTTTGCTGTACCCGCTGATGGGGTTGAGCTTTTTCCAAATCTCGCAGGTTATGGGACCCAAGCCCAGCCGCATTTTGGTACTGGGGGCGGAGGAGCGGATCGAGCCGCCGTTGTTCGAGGAGGGGCGTTTCGCCTCGCACCTGTTTCGCACTCCCGAGGATGCCCAACGCTGCCAAGTCGCGTTTTATACCCCGAATCAAGCGGCGGAGTTGGGAATCCCGGCGGAAAAGGCTGGCGATGACCTGGCTGTGGCCGACGCTGTCTTGCAGAGCCGCCGGTTCGACGCGGTGCTCCGGTTCCCACCGCATTTCGTCCAGCGTTTGGCAATCTTTCGCGAGGAGGTGGAGAGGGCCATCCGGCGGTGGCGCGAGGAGCGATCGGCGGGGCAAGGGGATGGGGCGGAGGAATCTTCGCGAGGCGGGGCCTTGGCCCTGATCGTGCCCGAGATACCCAACCCGCAAGTCTTCTATTCCACCGCCAACGAGCGCTCCAGCGAGGCCGCGAGGCTGCTGAACGAGATTCTCACGCAGTGGCGGGAGCAGGTCGGCGAGGCGAATTTGTCGGCGGGTGGACTGCCGCCCCAAGCCGCCAAGCCCTTCCGCGTGCAGGAGTCCGACGTGGCCGCGGAAAGCGGCTTCCGCGGGGCCGCGCTTTGGTCCAAGATTCTGCCCGTCCTGCTGGTGGTTTGGGCGCTGACGGGGGCCTTCTATCCGGCTGTGGACTTGTGCGCGGGTGAAAAGGAACGTGGTACGCTGGAGACGCTCCTCTCCAGCCCCGCCGAACGTGTCGAAGTAGTGCTCGGCAAGCTGGGAGCCGTCATGATCTTCAGCATGGCCACGGCCGTACTGAACATGGTCAGCATGGGGCTGACGGGCTGGCTGGCGCTGGGCCATTTGCCCATGTTCGCCCCGCCCCCGTGGTCCGTCTTGTGGTTGATCCCAGCGCTCGTTCCCACCTCGGCGGTATTCAGTTCGCTGGCCTTGGGAATCGCTGCTTTTGCCCGAAGCACCAAAGAAGGGCAGTACTACTTGCTCCCCCTGCTGTTTTTGACGCTTCCCCTGGTCGGCCTGCCGGTAGCGCGGGGGTTGGAGTTGACTTTGGGTACAAGCTTGCTTCCCGTTACGGGCCTGGTACTTTTGTTGAAGGCCTTGATTGAAGGCGAGGCGGCTCAGGCCTGGCCCTTCGCCTTTCCCGTCGCCGCCGTGACGTTGGGCGGCTGTTATTATGCGATTCGCTGGGCCGTGTTGCAGTTCAACAACGAGCAGGTGCTATTCCGCGATGCGGACCGCTTCGATTTGCGCGCGTGGCTGAGGCACCTGGTCTCGGAGCGCCGGGAGGTGCCGACTCCCGCCTTGGCCGTGGTTTGCGGGCTGCTGATCCTGCTGGTGCGGTTCGCCCTGACCAACGCCTTCTCGCGCTGGCCGATTCAAGCCGGTCTGATCCGCCTGGCGGTGATCACGCAATTGGCGGTGATTGCAGCCCCCGTTTTACTGATGACTTTCCTTTTCGCCCGAAGCATGGCGCGGACCTGGCGGCTGCGCACGCCTTCCTGGCGCGGGATGTCCGGGGCGATCCTGCTCGCCTTCCTCTTGCAACCGGCGGCGACCCTGCTCCAGCAGACGGTCACGCGGCTCTATCCCCTCGATCCAGCGTTGCGGGAATACCTGCTGGGGATGACGGGCGACCTGGGCAACCCGTGGCTCATCTTCCTGGCCTTTGCCCTGCTCCCCGCCCTGTGCGAGGAGACCGCCTTCCGCGGGTTCGTGTTGACGGGGTTGCGGCAAGGGGTATCCGCTCGAAACGCCGTCATCTTCAGCGCCATCTTCTTCGGTCTGAGCCACACCATCCTCCAGCAGTCGATCACGGCGTTCGCGGCGGGATTGGTGCTGGGGACGATCGCCTTGGTGACAGAAAGCCTGTGGCCCTGCATCGCGTTCCACGCCATCCATAACGCGTTGACCCTTGGCACGGGGATGCTGGCCTCCGTGCTGACGCAAGATTGGGGGCGTTACGAGACACTGCGGCCGGGGGTCGCGGCGGCGGTCGGCCGATTGGGCCAATTTTCCGAGGACGGCTTTTCGTACTACCCGGCCGTAACGGCCCTATCGCTCGTCTTGGCCGTCTGGGTCTTGTTGTGGATGTATGCCCCGCCCCGGCTCCGAGCACCCGGCGACAGCGATACTCAACCGACGCTCGAGGACGACGAGCTTGATGAGGATGCGCTTGATGAGGACGAGCTTGGGCGGGACAGAGCTTGAGGACGATGAGCTTGAGCGGGACGGACCTTGAGGACGATGAGCTGGGGCACAACGACGGATGAGCACGCCATCAGATTTGCACGCCGCCAGGTGTGCGCGGTGATGGGTGAGCGCGATGACGAGGGAGGGTCATGCCGGGTGAGGGTAATGCTGTGTGAAGGCGATGCGGGGCGAGGGGGATAGCGGGTACGCACGACAATGGGCGGAGACGACGGGTGAGGTTGAGGATGATGGTAAGTGAGGACGATGATGGGCGACCGCGATGATGGCTGAAGGTGATGCGATCCCTGCGCCGAATGCCGCTGCGAGCGGGGAATCGCTCAGCATTTGGGCGGAGTGGGTCTTGCCCGTCAGCGGTCCCCCCTTGCATTGGGGATGCGTGCGGATTGTCGCCGGGCGAATCGAGTCGATTAGGTCGGCGGAGAGGGCGGCCCCCACGAATGGCCATTCCCACCTGGTTTTGGAACGTACCATATTGCTACCGGGGCTAGTGAATGCCCATTGCCATCTCGAGTTGAACGGTTGGTATCGGCCACCATCGACTGCCGAAGCGTTCTGGGACTGGGTGCCCCAGGTGGTGGCCTTTCGCCGGTCGGCGGATTATCGGCCGGGTCAGGCCCTTCCGGCGGGCCTGGCGGAGTCGCTGCAATACGGGACGGTTTGGATCGGGGATATTGTCCCGCCAACGCTGCTGACGGCGGACGGCCTGTCTTTTATGGCGCGCGAGGAGGGTTGCGCCACGAATCGGGGCACGGAAGGCATGGGGCCTCCCGCGGCGGCACCGCGACCCGGCATCACCGCCTTCTTGGAATTCGTCGCGCCCCGGGGCAAGGAGCCGCGAGAAATCGCGTCGCTGATCGAGTCGCACCTCAAGTGGTGCATGGATCGCGGCGTGCGTCCCGGCCTCAGCCCTCATGCCCCGTACACCGTCCCTCTGCCGGTCTTGAATGCGATTGCCGATTGGTCCGTACGCTACGACTTGCCCCTGGCGATCCATTTGGCAGAGACCGCGGAGGAACTCGCGTTTCTTCGAGCGGGCGAAGGGCCTCTGCGGGCCATGCTGGAACGGCTAGGGGCCTTCGACGCGGGGCAGTTTCCGGGGGGGATCGACTGGTCCGACTATTTGAATCGGCTGCAAGACGTTCCCCGACTGCTGGTTATTCACGGCAACCATCTCGACCCGGCAACGATCCGCCGACTGGCATCGATGGGAAACGCGACCGTCGTTTACTGCCCACGAACGCACCGACGCTTCAACGCGTCGGCCTACCCGCTGGCCACGTATCGCGAGTTGGGCGTTCCCGTGGCGGTGGGCACCGATAGCCGTGCCACATCGCCCGATCTCGCCTTGTGGCACGAGCTGCGTACCGTTCGCGAGGGCTTTCCTGCGATTCCCCCCAAAGAGCTTGTCGAGATGGTCACCATCACGCCGGCCCGAGCCTTGGACGTGGATGGCGAGATCGGCACGCTGGAACCAGGAAAACGGGCGGACTTGGTGGTCGTCGCCGTCCCAGAGTCGAACGATGATCCGTGCGCCGACCCGTATGCCGCCCTATTTCATGCCCAGGCCCGGGTGGCGGGAGTTTGGATCGCGGGGCGGCGCGTCACGGGATGCGGCGGCTAGGGATCGAAGCGGCGGCTGGATCACCCCGCATCGATGGGTGCCGTCGATGCCAGTTCATCCTCGCGTGCCCATCGATAGGTGCCCATCCATGGGTGCCGCTCAACGGGTGCCTATCAGTGCGTGTTCATCCATGCATGTTCACCAGTGCGCCTTCATCCATGTCTGCCCGGCCATCAGTGCGTGTCCAGAATGATCTGTTTCAAGCGGTTGCGAGTACCGAGCAGTTGGTCGGGGGGGGTGGGCCATTGCTCCATGATGATCATCCCCTCGAAACCCCGATCCTTCAGGAGCCGGAACATGGTCCGCACGCCCGTATCATTTTGCCCCGCTGGGCCGGTGAACAGAGGCAGGTGGCTATCGCCGTCGCCCCAATTCTCATGGACGTGGAGGTGAATCAGCGGCACGAAGGGTTCCAGCTTCTCCAAAAAGCCCACGTAATTGTTGCGCGAAGCGGCGCACAAATTCGCGTGCCCCATGTCGAAGCACATACCCAGGTCCGGCGGGACGGACCCGAATCGTTGTTGCAGCAGCGCGAAGAGCCTATTGAACACGTCTGGCCCGACGAAAACGGTGTTCTCGACGCTCAACCGCACACCTGCCGCGTTCGCCTTTTCGCGCACGGCCAGCAAGGACGCGGCAAAGCCTTCCACACCTTGCGAGTCGGCGTAGTAGATATTGACCAGGGTGGCTCCAATGTCCCGGGCGAAGTCGATGGAGCGGAAGACCTCTTCGCGATCCGCCGGGAGGTTGATGTCGGCCTGACATCGGGCGTGAACCGAGTAGGCGATTTTGCGGCTTTGGCCGATCTCGAGAATCCGCGTGCGATCGTGGGCATCCGAATCCTCTTGGGCCCAGCCCCAACCGTGCCGTTTATCGTTGAACCACTCGAAGGCGTCGAAATTGTGTTCCTGGGCATAATCGAAGGGTGCGGTGGGGTAGGCCGCGCTGAAGGCGGTCTGATTTCCGATTCGCAAAGCTGGCCAAGGCATGGTGACCCCTCCCGATTGGAACACTTCTCAACTCAACATTGCACAAGTATACGCCGTAACTCGGCCGTTCTCAATCAGTAACTGGGCTTTTCAAGCTGCTCGCCCCCCCTCTGAGTTGGGGCTACAAACTGGAGCGTTGGGCAATTTGGGAAAACAAGGTACTCCGTTTTCGTGGGGAACTGCCTTCGTCCCACCGTCTCCTGAGGGGAGACGGGAATCTCGGGAACCCAGGTTGCAACAGTTCCGTCTGTGAAACTTGTGGCGGCTCGAATCCAGCCCCGCGTCATGGGGTGGCGAGCGGGACGGGGGGGCCGACACCTCGGGCCGGTTCTTCGGCCTGTGACAAATCCAGCGATTGCAGGTCTCATTCCGCGATTCCCAATGCCTTGGCCAAACCTTGGCGATACTCGTCCAGGTCGAGCGTATTCCATTCCCGCAAGCGCGTGATCTTGGCCACGGGAATCATTTGCAGGAAGGGGCCAAATCTCTGTTTCGCCAAAGAGGCCAGCGGTTCCTTGTTCGGTGCCGTCCGCGCCCGTTCGAGGATGGCGTAGTCCACGCTCAGCCGCCCGATCCGGACCCGTTTGAGCAGCTCCGGCTGGTCCGCCACGGCCTGCTCGGCGGATTGCCAGAGGTCGTTGGCCTCGGCCAGCAATTCGTCGGTAAGATGGGCGTGCGTGGGCGGGACCCAAATGCTGCAATGCACGTTCTGCTGCTCGGCATGGTCGTGCAGGCGGTCAATATATTTGCGGATCGAGGCGGCCCCGGGACCGTAATAGGCCTCCAGAAACTCGTTCATGGCCGTATCTTCATCGTAGTCGGGATACCAGAGGAACTTCGCCGTCATGTATCCCCCCAAAGCAGCCAGCTCGCTGTTGGGCGTGTTGTAGGTATCTTGTTCGAAAATACCGCGCACGTTGTTGCGAATGAAAAGTCGGATATTGTCGTTGCGGACCCGCTGGTTTGGAAAAGGCAATAGATAGTGATGAAAGTCCGTCACGTAGTCCCAAACCCAAAGCCGGTTGGCCACCTTGGCCCAGCCTTGCAGATCCTGCACAAAGGCCTGATTGGCTGGCAGGTCGCACGTCTCCAAGGGGTGCGAAAAGCAGCATTCGATGGAGCACAGCCGGATGATGACGTTGGGCCGGGGCCGTAACGTCTTGGGCGGCTTGCGGGTCCATTGGTAGGCCAAGGTCTCGATAGCCTTGTCGGGGTAGCGTTCGGCCACGGCCTCGGCCACGCGATTCACGAGCTGCAATACCGGCGCCATTTGCGTCCCCTCCGCCTTGGCCAGGGCCTGGCAGCGCTCGCATTCGCAATAATTGAACCAATCATTCTGCGAGACCGACCACACAAAGGCATCGGGATCGGATTCGATGGCCCGCAGAAGGCCTTCCGTACACAGGCGGATCACGTCTTCATTCGTGCAACAAAGCTGCGAGTGCTCTTTCAGACGCTTGCCCTTGACCAAGCTGAAATACTCGGGATGCTCGTCAAAATACTTGTCGGGGGGTACCAGCCGCTCGAAGGTGTGCACGAAAAAGCCGCTGCCGAAGCGGACCTTGCCGCCGTGACGGTCCTCCAGTCGCCCGGCTGACGAGTTCATCCGGTTCCGCGCGCACCAATCACCGTCGAAGCAGTCGCAGGTAAACGGCTCGCGGTACTCCAAGACCGGTATCTTCTTTTCATCCAGCGGCGGCAAGGTGAGTGGATCGTGTTTCGGGATCCGGCTGCAATCGGGCGTGAACCAACGGCAGCCCCACTTTTCTTCCAAAAGATCGTACACGCCGTACAAGGTGCCTCGCGGACGGCCGCCCACGATGACCACGTTCGGGCCGACCGTTTTCAGGACGTAGCCCTCCATCCCGAGCGACGCTGCGTCCACCGCCAATTCCATCGCCGCCAGCCGGGAGGTGGAACCCAGGACGATTTCGGGTTCCAGGCGGGGTTGGTCGTCGGTAACCAGCGGTAATGTGACGCCCGTCATCTCCGCAATAAATCTTTGCAACTCCTCGCCGGCGTATCGCACGGAGGGGATCGCATCTTGGGGGATGACGATGCGATAGGGGCTTTTACCCGATGCGACCAAGACCAGTTCTTGCTCTGCTTCTTGCTCCGCGAGCCCGGCCGACGGCCAGATCGCCATCAGCATCAGGCCGATATAGCCGACATGGGTCAGCCGCGGGAGAGGGTATGGGATGCGCTGCTTGTTGTGGAGCATTTCTCGATCCTTTCACTTCTCGCTGGGATGCACGATGCCGCGCCGACGTTCCCTCCACGCCACGCGTTGGGATTCGATACGCTCGCCCGGTGATCAAGATAAATGGTCGCGATTGCCGATGCAAGCGTTCCCAACCATTACGATCTCAACTATCATTGCGGTCAGGTCGCACCGAGCTGGTGTCGTGAGATTCGAGTCGCCCGGCTATTTCCCTCTTGTCCTGCTTTCGATGAAGCAGGCCCAGCCATGCGGTACCGGGCTAGATTCTGTGCTTTTTTGTGGCGGTGCCTCTGCGGACGTGTCTCCATCGCTGGACATACCGGAACTTCCCGACCTGGAGGCCGACCTGCGGGCCTTGATTGCCGCCATTCCCGCCGGCAAGCTGACCACTTGCGGCATGTTGGCCGAAGCGTTGGGGGATCGCGCAGCCGCGGTCTGGATTGGTCGGTGGTTGCAGGAGCACGCCCACCACGACAGTTGCCACTGCCATCGCGTGGTTCGCGTGGGCGGAGTTGTGGGAGGATACGCAAGAGACGCGGCCTTCAAGCTGGCGCGGCTGCGTGCCGAGGGGGCACTGCTGCCCGACGGCTCTTGGAACCCCGAGGCCCTGCTCCCGCGCGAAGTATTGCACTCCGTCTTGCCGTCGCCACCTCTGGCGGAGTTGCGGCGGTGGCAAGAGGAGGTTCGCCGAGCGGTACGCCTGCAACCCTTGGCAAACCCGCCCGAATACCTGGGTGGCGTCGATGCCAGCTATGGTGTCCGGGGCGAGGCCGTGGCGGCCTATTGCCACGTCCGCCGCAGTGATGGCCAACTCCTGGAAAGCATCGTGGTGCGGCAGCCGTGCCGATTTCCGTACATCTCAGGCTACCTGGCGTTTCGGGAATTGCCCGTCATGCTGGCCGCCGTATCCGCGGCGAGACGGGCGGGGCTTCGACCAGACCTGCTGTTGGTGGACGGGGCGGGCGTATTGCATCCCCGCCGGGCCGGGCTGGCGTCGCACTTGGGGGTCCTGCTCGGCACGCCGACCGTAGGGGTCACCAAGAAGCTCCTCTGCGGTACCCTGCCGCAAGGCGAGCCGCAGCTACCCGGCGCCGCCTCACCCATTGTCCTCGACGGCGAAACGATGGGCGTTTGCCTGCGTTCTCAGTCGGGCCATGCGAGGTGCGTGTATGTATCGCCCGGCCACCTCGTTGACGTGACGGACGGCGCGACGTGGACGGCCGCCTGCTTCCCCCGCCGCCTGCCCGAGACGATCTACTGGGCAGACCGCATCAGCCGCCAAGCCAGCCGGCGTCCCGGCTGATCGTCGCGCCGCGGTGATGCGGAGCGGGCCGCCGCTGTCGACCTATTCGCCGCAGCTACTCTCTGCCCCGCTGCCGATCTATTCGCCGCAGGCAATCTGTGCGTCGTTGTCAACCTGTGCGGCACAGTCAAACTTTGCGCCATTGTCAATCTGTGCGCCGCAGCCAACCTGTGAATCGCTGTCAATCTGTGCGGCGCAGTCACACTGTGCGCTTCAGTGAATCGGTGCATCGCAGTCCATCGGCGTACCGTGCCCCATAGGAAGGGGTACGCCGAGGTCAAGGAGTGCGCCGGGGGAAGGCGGTACGCTGCGGGCAGCGGCGTGCCGCAGTGATGCGGTAAGCCGCGGCGAAGAAGTCGTGCGGGGGCGACGTTTGCCGCCGCCGGTCTTGCGGCACGCATTCCCTCCCGCGATCAATCCAGAAACTCGGGAGTATCCTGTCTGCCGTTGCGAAGCTCGCTGGACGACAAATCCTTGCGAAACTGCTCGCGCGGCACGCCCTGGCAGAGGGCGCGCAAGGCGGGCGGAAGGTCTAAATCGCCAAGCTCCAAGCAACGGTCGGACACCGCTCGCGCGAAGACCAAAAAGCGGCAGCCGCGCTCGGCGATGCGAGCGATGGCAGCGTCTCGGGCGGCGACGTCGTGCCCGTAATAGCGTGGATCGGCAATCCTTTGAATCGTATCCGCCCCGACCACGAAGATCGCATTGGGAAAGCGGCGAGATTTTTCCTCGAACGTGGGGGCACGGGTCAGCCATAGCCCCTGATCCACGGAGAATTGCGAGGCACGGCGGCGCAATTCCGCGTAGTCTAGCGGCGGCTTGTCCACATTGATGATCGAGATTTCGAACTCGACGGGCACGCCGAGCATCTTTTCCGCCAATTCCGCCATCTTTTGGTGACCGGCGTGCAAGGGATGGAACGCGCCCGGGAAAATGGCGGGAGAACCAGCCCCCGTCCAATCGGCGGGGACGCCCAATCGGACGGCATCCGTCTCGCCAAGTAGGAGTCGCTGCCAGGCCGGGGGGGCCTCGGTCCGTTGTGCCTGGACCGTCTCCCCTGGTACCAAGAGCAAGGCCGACTCCGATGACAAACCCTTGGCCTCGGCAACCGCGTTAAGGACCATGAGGGCGGCGATTTTCTCCTCCTCCCCACGCGTGCGATTGCCCTTCGTCAATTCCAGGGACCAGCTCGCGGTGACGTCCGGGCTTTGCAGGGCAACGTGAATGCGGTGCCCCCCTCGCTTGGGGCGATCCGTCGCCAAAGAGGCCGTGCAGGCGACTCCAGCGAGGGGAACGGCACTGGGCGGGTCCAAGGATTCCTCCGCGAACTCCTCGCGATACAAGCCCTGGGCGCGGAGGAAGGCCGCCATGGCCAGCGAGCGCGCCGTGGGTTCGGCGCAGAATTGGTCGGGCGGGGCACCCAGATATCGAACCACGGCGCGGCGGCAGTAAGGCACGCTGGCTTCCAACACGGTGCGGGAACCGCCGGGCACCGCCAGCAACATCGCGATTGCTTGGGCCCCCCCGCCAGTACATACCAATCCCACCCGAACTTGGCCAGCGTGAATGCGGCGAATGAGCGATTCGTACGACTCGATCATCGGATCACCACATGCTGAAGGCTCGAAGTGCTGCTGTGCCCGATTATCACGGGGCCGCGTCAACACCCCCCCAGTCAGAGGGTATTCTAGGTCGAGGACAGCCCGGGCTGAAAACAACTCCGGTCGCCCGCGGCAATTTCCCCAATATTTGGCTTCGTGTTGCGAATAACCATTCGAGGGCCATCTCCCCCCCGCCATGCGGCCGGTCCGCGGATGCGAATCGGGGAGGCTGAACCTCAAGTGTATGTCGCGGTGTGTGTCGCGGTCCAGGTCCATCGGTGCCCAGTGTGGAGGAGCGAGTCATGCTGAAAAAGATTTTGATCGGCTCAGGGGTGGTGTTGTTAACCGGAACGTTTTTCTTTGGGCGAGACTTGCTGAGCTATGTGCGGACTTCCGCGGGCATGGCCCGGGAGGCGGTGGTGGATGCCGTCCCCCTCGAGTTCCAGATTCGGCGGGCGCAGGACATGATCGAGGGATTGCTCCCTGAGATTCGCAAGAACATGCACGCCATTGCCCGCGAGGAAGTAGAGGTCGAGCGATTGGAACAGCAGATTGCCCAGATGCGCGAAGGCCTGGCCACGGAGAAGTCGGCGATCGTGCGGCTGCGGGATGACGTGGCCTCGGGCAAGGCCAAGGTGGTGTACGCCGGTCGAGAATTCACGGCCGAGCAGGTGCGAGCGGACCTGGCCGCCCGCTTCGATCGCTACAAGATCAACGAGGCCACGCTGGCGGGCATGGAGCAGATTCACGCCGCGAGGACCCGCACCTTGCAGGCGGCGCGGGAAAAAATGGAGGGGATGCTGGCTGCCAAGCGGCAATTGGAGGTGGAGGTGGCCAATCTCACGGCGCGGTTACAAATGATCGAAGCGGCCCAAACCGCCTCCTCCTTGCACATTGATGGCAGCCGCCTGAGCCACGTTCGGGAACTCATTACAGACCTCCGTACCAAACTGGACGTTGCCGAACGTATGGTGGCGACAGAAACGCAATATCGCGGGGAGATTCCCGTGGAAGAGGCTAACAAACCCGATATCGTGGATGAAGTAACCCGCTACTTCCACGAGCAACCGGAATCGGGCACGGCGGCGCAAGAGGAGGATGCCGCATCGCAAGACGCGGTCGCCCAGCTACCTTGAACGGACTGGGCATACCCGATCGATCACATCCCGGGCTTCTGGAACGGACCGCGGGGGGAACCCAAATGTGGTGGTTCGGTGATAAGGACCGCGCTGTCATGCCGACCCTGAATCGCTTCCACGGCGAACGCTTCCTGCTGTGGGTGGACGGGGTCGGTGGCTATTTGGTATGCCTCCAGCCGTCGGTCACGTTGGGTCGCGCGGAGCCGCCGGCCGCGGCGGACATCCCACTGATCGCCGACCTCTCCATCCCACATGCCCGAATCACACGCGACGGCGAAGGCTACACCATCGAGGCATTTCGGCCGACGTGGGTGGACGGAAGGTTGGTGGAACGATTGACCCTGCTGTCGGACGACTGCCGGTTGCAACTTGGGGGGGCGGTACGACTGCGATTTCGTCGCCCTCACGCCCTGAGTGCCTCGGCTCGGCTGGAATACCTCAGTGGGCACCGTACCGTGCCGACTACCGATGGCGCCGTGCTGATGGCGGACCACTTGATCCTGGGGGCAAAACCCCGGTCTCACGTCGTGTGCCGCGAATGGGCGGGTGAGGTCATCCTGTTCCAGGAAAACGGTCGCCTTCACTGCAAGACCCCCGGGCGTTTCGCCGTGGATGGGAGGCCGGTTCGGGATCGGGCACCGCTAGACGCTGCATCTCGCGTGCAAGGCGAAGATTGGTCGTTCACGCTGGAGCCGCTTTCCTGCTGAAACTGAAGTGGCTCTCCAAAAGCGGCTGTCCAACTGAGATTGAAGTCACTTCCGCGTTGAAACTGGAGTCGCTTTCCTGCTGGAACGGGAGCTAACTTCGCGTTGCAAGCGGCTTCACGCGGGGCCGGGCCGGGCGGCAGGGGAGCACCCCCGATCCTTTATTCGCACGGGGCAGGGCGACGATGGACACCAAGAATTTTGGGCTTCCGGCGAATGACGATAGAATGAAGGGGCGGCATGGGACGGAATGCCCCTGGCGGGGGAACGGAGGCTTCTGATGTTGGAGACCGAATACGCCGTGGAAGATCGCTATCCCAGCCCATCCGGTAGCTCGCCTCCGCCCCACGCGGCACCGCCTGCGCGTCGCTTCGACTATCCCGGCGGTGCCCGGCCACTGGAGGGCTACACCATCAAGCGGGGAATCGGTCACGGCGGATTCGGCGAAGTGTACTACGCTGTCGCCGATTCCGGCAAGGACGTTGCTCTGAAACTCATCCGCCGCAATCTGGAGGTCGAACTGCGGGGAATTGCGCACTGCCTGAATCTCAAGCACCCCAATCTGCTCGCCATTTATAACGTCCTCCAGGATGCCGAGGGCAACTATTGGGTGGTGATGGAATACGTCGCCGGTACCTCGCTGCAAGACGTTCTGGCGGAGCATCCCAAAGGGCTGCCTGCCGCGGAGGCCTTGGCCTGGTTTCATGGCCTGGCGGCGGGAGTTGGCCACCTGCACAAGCACGGCATCGTGCATCGCGACCTCAAGCCCGGCAATATCTTTATCTTTTGCGAAGAGGGAGTGGTCAAGGTCGGCGATTACGGGCTATCCAAGTTCATCGCGTGCAGCCGCCGCAGCGGGCAAACGGAGAGCGTGGGCACAGTGCATTACATGGCGCCGGAGATCGCGAACGGCCGCTACGGAAAGGAAATCGACATCTATGCCCTGGGGGTGATTCTGTACGAGATGCTGACCGGACGGCTTCCCTTCGAGGGGGAGACGGTCGGTGAGATTCTGATGAAGCATCTGACCGCCTCGCCCGACTTGAGCGATGTCCCCGCCGAGTTTCGCGGCGTGGTGGCTCGGGCCTTGGAAAAGGACCCCGAAAAGCGATTCCACAGTGTCGGCGAGATGCTAGCCGAATTGCCGGCACCGCCGGCAGGCGGCTACGTCGGCCCCACCAGGGGCATTCCCATGGGCCAGCGTGCGGCCCCAGAACAGCAGCATACCGATGCCTACCCGGAGCAGACCGAGTTCGTGGCGGCGCAGCTCGCCGAACCGGTGGATGAGGAACCGATCTATCGCGGCCTGAAGCGCGGCTTCCACCGGGCCAAGGACTTCTGGCATTCCCGCGAGATGACCTTGCCGGTCAAGGTCCTTGTCGCCACGGGTTTGGTCGTGCTGGTGATTTTCAATGCAGGCTTCATCGTCCCCGCGGTGATCGGTCTGCTGATGCTTTACGCCTGCTATTGGGTTGTGCGGGCCTTGGTGGTCCAACCCAAACCCGCCCAATCGCCCACGCCTCCCGCAGGCAAGCCCGCATCCCCGCCTCAGAACGTGGCGCCGGGCGAACGCGAGACCGTTGTGCACCGCTATTACAGCGCGGGGACGCGGCGGCGCATGTTGCGGGCGGAATTGAGCCGCCGTCCCATGCGACAGCGGGTCACGGAGTTGCTTGGCTCCCTGCTGGCATCGGCGGCGGTGGCGGCGATCGCCACGGTGATCGCCGCCTTGCTGCGTAGCTTCCAGCAGGATATCCCCTCGCTTGCCCAGGCCACCTGGCTGTATGGGATGACCGTCCTCGCCTCATGGAGCATTCTCATCGCGGGCAAGTTCTGGGAGGATCGCGAGGGCGACACCGCCTGGCGCCGCTTCGTGATGCTGGTCATGGGACTGGGGCTTGGGGCGGTGGGATTCGCCTTGATGAAGTTTCTATTGGCGGACTTGCCTTTCGACCCACGTGGATTTCGCGCCATGAGCGGCAATCTGCGATTGCCCTGGAACGTCCCTTCCGGCTTCTACGACGGGGGGGAACCGATGCTCCCCGCCTTGTCTGCCGTATTCGGTACGCTTTTTTTGATTCTCCGCTGGTGGCGGATGTGCGATCCCATGCGATCGGCGCGCCTGACCATCAGCTCGCTGATCGTGGTTGCCATCGCGGCCGCAGGGGTGGCCACCGTCTGGGAATTCCCCTGGCATTGGCTGATCCTTCCTGCTGTCGCCACGGGCTTTACCGTACAGATGGCCGCCCCCTGGTTTACGCCGCGACTGAAAAATGAATCTCAACCCCGCTGGGACGAATAACATCCCGATCGCCCGGCGTTTGGTCAGCGCCCGGCAATCTCGCGGTTATCCCCGGGTAGCCCTTGCCGACCGATCCGGCGCGATTGCGAAAGGCGGTACGCCATGTCTAATGTTGCTCTTACCGTGCTCCTTGCCGCGAGCCTGACGGGGCTAGTGGTACTCACCCTCATCACGCTCGGGGTGCTGGCTTTGCTGGGCCGACGATCGCGCCGGGCGGCCGCCATCGCGGTGGCTGTCCTCCTCGGAGGGGCCTGCCTTCTGACCCTCGGCAGTGGTGCCGCGCAGGTTGCAAGACCAAATGCCACGCCAGATTC